>NZ_JBSFMT010000021.1:0-140008 GCF_053599695.1 Streptomyces sp. NPDC000878
CGGGGGCGGAGCCCCCCGAGGGATGGGAATGGGTAGGGGCGGCGGGGGCGAAGAAAGTTCGCCCCCGCCGCCCCTACCCGATGTCGACGTTCCTCAGGGGGACGCCGGTGGGTACAGCGTCCGTGGGAGTTGGGACGCTGCCGCCGCGTCCAGGAGCCACAGGGTGCGTTGTCTGCCGTACGCGCCTGCCGCCGGGGCCTGGATCTCGCCCGCGCCCGACAGGGCTATCGACGCCGCCCCCGCCTTGTCCTCGCCCGCCGCCAGCAGCCATACCTCCCTGGCCGCCCGGATCGCCGGGAGGGTCAGGGTGACTCGGGTCGGTGGGGGCTTCGGGGCGCCGTGGACGCCCACCACCGTGCGGTTCGTCTCCCGTACCGCCGGTAGTTCCGGGAACAGGGACGCCACGTGCGTGTCCGGGCCCACGCCCAGCATCAGGACGTCGAAGGTCGGGACCGGGCCGTGGTTCTCCGGGCCCGCCGCCTTCGCCAGTTCCGCCGCGTACGCCTCCGCCGCCGCGTCCACGTCGGAGCCGTACGGGCCGTCCGACGCGGGCATGGCGTGGACACGGGTCGGGTCCAGCGGCACCGCGTCCAGCAGTGCCGCCTTCGCCTGGGTGACGTTGCGGTCCGGGTCGCCCTCGGGCAGGAAGCGTTCGTCGCCCCACCACAGGTCGAGCCGGGTCCAGTCGATCGCGTCCCGGGCCGGTGCCGAGGCCAGGGCGGCCAGCAGGCCGTTGCCGTTGCGGCCGCCCGTCAACACCACCGACGCCGAGCCACGCGACGCCTGCGCGTCCACGATCTTCGTGATCAGGCGGGCCGCGGCGGCCTCGGCCATCAGCTCCTTGTCGCGGTGGACGACGAGCTGCGGTGCCGTACTCACTTCGTGGACACCTTCTTCACCGGTGGCATCAGAGCCGGAGTCGCCCTGTCCGAGTCCTCCGCCGTGGGCGGCTTCCTCGCCGGTTCCAGTGCCAGCGCCGACGACGGTGCCGGCGCCGCCTTCGGCGGTTCGGGGGTCGAAGAAGCGGTCAGCCGCTCCACCCCGTACCGCAGCGCCGACGCGTACGTGTCGTCCGGGTCCAGGCGGCGCAGTTCCTCCGCCATCAGCTCGGACGTCTCACGGCGCTTGAGCGCCACCGCGCGGTCCGGCTGGCCCTGGATGGAGAGGGTTGCGAGAGAGCCGTCGGCCCGGTCCAAGGTGATCGGGCCCGTGCTCGTCCGCATCCGGACCGCCGTCAGGCCGGGGCCCGAGGACAGGGAGCGCTTCACCGGGACGTCCAGCCGGTCCGCCAGCCACATCGCCAGCAGCTCGCAGCTCGGGTTGAACTCCTCGCCCTCCACCTCGACCGCGTCCACCTCGCAGATGACCTGGTCCAGGGCGGCGGCCAGCATCGAGCGCCAGGGAGTGATGCGGGTCCAGGAGAGGTCCGTGTCGCCCGGGGTGTAGGCGTCCGCGCGTGCCGCCAGTTCCCGTACCGGCTGCTCTGCCGCGTACGTGTCCGTCACCCTGCGCTGCGCCAGAGCGCCCAGCGGGTCCTTCGCCGGGTCCAGCGGGGCGTTCACCGGCCACCAGACGACCACGGGGGCGTCCGGCAGCAGCAGGGGCAGGACCACCGAGTCGGCGTGGTCGACGACCTCGCCGTACAGGCGAAGGACGACCGTCTCGCCGGAGCCCGCGTCCACGCCGACCCGGACCTCGGCGTCGAGACGGGACGTCGTACGGTCGCGGGGCGAGCGGGAGACGCGCTTGACGACGACCAGGGTGCGCGAGGGGTGCTCGCGCGAGGCGTCGTTCGCCGCCTTCAGGGCGTCGTACGCGTTCTCCTCGTCCGTGACGATGACGAGGGTCAACACCATGCCCACGGCCGGTGTGCCTATGGCCCTGCGGCCCTTCACCAGCGCCTTGTTGACCTTGCTGGCCGTGGTGTCCGTGAGGTCTATTTTCATGGGCGCCGCCAGCTCCGTCCGTCTCGTTCGAGCATTTCGTCCGCCTCGACGGGACCCCAGGTGCCCGAGGGGTACTGGGCGGGCTTGCCGTGCTTGTCCCAGTACTGCTCGATCGGGTCGAGGATCCGCCAGGACAGCTCGACCTCCTCGGTGCGCGGGAAGAGGTTCGAGTCGCCGAGGAGGACGTCCAGGATCAGGCGCTCGTACGCCTCGGGGCTGGACTCCGTGAAGGACTCGCCGTACGCGAAGTCCATCGACACGTCCCGGATCTCCATCGAGGTGCCGGGCACCTTGGAGCCGAAGCGGACGGTGATGCCCTCGTCGGGCTGGACGCGGATGACGATCGCGTTCTGGCCCAGCTCCTCCGTCGCCGTGTGGTCGAAGGGGGAGTGGGGCGCCCGCTGGAAGACCACCGCGATCTCCGTGACACGGCGGCCCAGGCGCTTGCCCGTGCGCAGGTAGAACGGGACGCCCGCCCAGCGGCGGTTGTCCACCTCCACCTTGATCGCCGCGTACGTGTCGGTCTTCGACTTGGGGTCGATACCGTCTTCCTGGAGGTAGCCGATCGCCTTCTCGCCACCCTGCCAGCCCGCCGCGTACTGCCCGCGGACCGTGTCCTTGCCCAGGTCGTGCGGGAGCTTGACCGCACCGAGGACCTTGGTCTTCTCGGCGGCCAGCGCGTCCGCGTCGAAGGAGGCGGGCTCCTCCATGGCGGTCAGCGCCATCAGCTGGAGGAGGTGGTTCTGGATGACGTCACGGGCCGCGCCGATGCCGTCGTAGTAGCCGGCCCGGCCGCCGATGCCGATGTCCTCGGCCATCGTGATCTGTACGTGGTCCACGTACGACCGGTTCCAGATCGGCTCGAACATCTGGTTGGCGAAACGGAGCGCCAGGATGTTCTGGACGGTCTCCTTGCCGAGGTAGTGGTCGATCCGGAAGACCTGGTCCGGGGCGAAGACCTCCTCGACGGTCGAGTTCAGCTCCTCGGCCGACCTGAGGTCGTGGCCGAAGGGCTTCTCGATGACCGCGCGCCGCCAGGAACCGTTGTCCTGGTCGGCCAGACCGTGCTTCTTCAGCTGCTTGATGACCACCGGGAAGGCGGACGGCGGCACGGAGAGGTAGAAGGCGAAGTTGCCGCCCGTCCCCTGTGCCTTGTCCAGCTCGTCGATCGTCGAGCGCAGCCGCTCGAAGGACTCGTCGTCGTCGAAGGTGCCCTGGACGAAGCGCATCCCCTGGATGAGCTGCTGCCAGACCTCCTCGCGGAACGGCGTACGGGCGTGCTCCTTGACGGCGTCGTGGACCTCCGCCGCGAAGTCCTCGTTCGCCCACTCGCGCCGGGCGAAGCCGACGAGGGAGAAACCTGGCGGCAGCAACCCGCGGTTGGCGAGGTCGTACACAGCAGGCATCAGCTTTTTGCGTGACAGGTCGCCAGTGACCCCGAAGATGACCAGGCCCGACGGCCCCGCGATACGCGGGAGCCGTCGGTCTGCGGGGTCACGCAGCGGGTTGCTGCTTGACAAGGTTTCAGCCCTCCGAGGGGGCGAGGCGCGCCAGTTCCGCCTCGGTCGACTTGAGCAGGTCGGTCCAGGACGCCTCGAACTTCTCGACGCCCTCGTCCTCCAGCAGCTGGACCACGTCGTCGTACGAGATCCCGAGCTTCTCGACCGCGTCGAGCTCGGCGCGGGACTGCTCGTACGTACCGGCGATGGTGTTGCCGGTGATCTGTCCGTGGTCCTCGGTGGCGAACAGGGTCGCCTCCGGCATGGTGTTCACGGTGTTCGGCGCGACCAGGTCGTCGACGTACAGGGTGTCCTTGTACGCCTTGTCCTTGACGCCGGTCGAGGCCCACAGCGGACGCTGCTTGTTGGCCTGCGCCTTGTCGAGGGCCGCCCAGCGGTCGGTCGAGAAGACCTCCTCGTACGCCTGGTAGGCGAGCCGCGCGTTGGCGAGACCGGCCTTGCCACGGGCGGCCTTGGCCGCGTCGGTGCCCAGCGCGTCGATCCGCTTGTCGATCTCGGTGTCCACACGGGACACGAAGAAGGACGCCACGGAGTGGATCTTCGACAGGTCCAGGCCGCGGTCCTTGGCCTTCTCCAGGCCGGCCACGTAGGCGTCCATGACCCCGCGGTAGCGCTCCAGCGAGAAGATCAGCGTGACGTTGACGCTGATCCCGAGGCCGATGACCTCGGTGATCGCCGGGAGACCCGCCTTGGTGGCCGGGATCTTGATCAGGGTGTTCGGGCGGTCCACCAGCCAGGCCAGCTGCTTGGCCTCGGCGACGGTCGCGGCGGTGTTGTGGGCGAGACGGGGGTCGACCTCGATCGACACCCGGCCGTCCTGGCCCTGCGTCGCGTCGAAGACCGGACGCAGGATGTCGGCGGCGTCACGGACGTCCGCCGTCGTGATCATGCGGATCGCCTCTTCGACGGTGACCTTGCGGGCGGCGAGGTCGGTGAGCTGCTGCTCGTAACCGTCACCGCTGCTGATCGCCTTCTGGAAGATCGACGGGTTGGTGGTGACGCCCACGACGTGCTGCTGGTCGATCAGTTCGGCGAGGTTGCCCGACGTGATCCGCTGGCGCGACAGGTCGTCCAGCCAGATCGCGACGCCTTCCTCGGAGAGGCGCTTCAGTGCGTCTGTCATGGAAAATGCATCTCCTACGAGTCGTTATGTCAGCGTCAGCGCTGGGCTGCGGCGATCGATTCCTTGGCTACTGCGGCGACGTTCTCGGGAGTGAAGCCGAACTCCTGGAAGAGGACCTTGCCGTCGGCCGACGCACCGAAGTGCTCCAGGGAAACGATGCGACCCGCGTCCCCGACGTACTTGTGCCACGTGAGACCGATACCGGCCTCGACCGCGACCCGCGCCTTGACGGACGGCGGCAGAACGCTGTCCCGGTACCCCTGGTCCTGCTCCTCGAACCACTCCACGGACGGCATGGACACGACCCGCGTCGGCACACCCTCCGCCTGGAGCTGCTCCCGCGCTCCGACGGCCACGTGGACCTCGGAACCGGTGGCGATGAGGACGACCTCGGGCGTGCCGCCCTCGGCCTCGAAGAGGACGTAGCCGCCCTTGGCCGTGTCCTCGTTGGCCTCGTACGTCGGCACGCCCTGGCGGGTCAGCGCGAGGCCGTGCGGGGCGCCCTTGCCGAAGACCTTCGTCCAGCGCTTGAGGATCTCGCGCCAGGCGATGGCCGTCTCGTTGGCGTCCGCCGGGCGGACCACGTTCAGACCCGGGATGGCACGCAGCGACGCGATGTGCTCGACCGGCTGGTGCGTCGGGCCGTCCTCGCCGAGGCCGATGGAGTCGTGCGTCCACACGTACGTCACCGGCACGTGCATCAGCGCGGACAGCCGTACCGCGTTGCGCATGTAGTCGGAGAAGACGAGGAAAGTACCGCCGTAGACACGGGTGTTGCCGTGCAGCGCGATGCCGTTCATCTCGGCGGCCATCGAGTGCTCACGGATACCGAAGTGGATCGTGCGGCCGTAAGGGTCCGCCTCCGGCAGCGGGTTGTCCGCCGGGAGGAACGAACTCGACGCGTCGATCGTGGTGTTGTTCGAGCCGGCCAGGTCGGCCGAGCCGCCCCACAGCTCCGGGATGACCGCACCCAGCGCCTGGAGGACCTTGCCGGACGCGGCGCGCGTGGCGACGCCCTTGCCCGCCTCGAAGACCGGGAGCTTCTCCTCCCAGCCCTTGGGCAGCTCGCCCGCGGCGATGCGGTCGAACTCGGCGGCGCGCTCCGCGTTGTTGTTGCGCCACTCCTGGAACGACTTCTCCCACTCCGCCTTGGCCTGACGGCCGCGCTCCAGCGCCTCGCGGGTGTGGTTGAGGACCGCGTCCGAGACCTCGAACGACTGCTCCGGGTCGAAGCCGAGGATGCGCTTGGTGGCCGCGACCTCGTCGTCGCCGAGCGCCGAGCCGTGCGCGGCCTCGGTGTTCTGGGCGTTCGGGGCGGGCCAGGCGATGATCGAGCGCATCGCGATGAACGACGGCTTGTCCGTCACCTTCTTCGCGGCCTGGACGGCGTTGTAGATGGCGTGCGGGTCGAGGTCGCCGTCCGGCTTCGGGGCGATCCGCTGCACATGCCAGCCGTACGCCTCGTACCGCTTGGCGACGTCCTCGGAGACGGCCGTCTCGGTGTCGCCCTCGATCGAGATGTGGTTGTCGTCCCACAGCAGGACCAGGTTGCCGAGCTTCTGGTGGCCGGCCAGCGAGGACGCCTCCGAGGAGATGCCCTCCTGGAGGCAGCCGTCACCGGCGATCGCGAAGATGAAGTGGTCGAACGGGGACTCCCCTTCGGGTGCCTCCGGGTCGAACAGACCGCGCTCGTAGCGGGCCGCCATGGCCATGCCGACGGCGTTGGCGACACCCTGGCCGAGCGGACCGGTCGTCGTCTCGACGCCCGTCGTGTGCCCGTACTCGGGGTGGCCGGGGGTCTTCGAACCCCACGTCCTGAACGCCTTCAGGTCGTCCAGCTCCAGGCCGAAACCGGCCAGGTACAGCTGGGTGTAGAGGGTCAGGGACGAGTGGCCGGCGGACAGCACGAAACGGTCGCGCCCGACCCAGTCGGCGTCCGCCGGGTCGTGCCGCATCACCTTCTGGAAGAGGGTGTACGCGGCGGGGGCCAGGCTCATCGCCGTACCGGGATGGCCGTTGCCGACCTTCTGTACGGCATCGGCGGCCAGGACGCGGGCGGTGTCGACGGCCCGTTGGTCCAACTCGGTCCACTCGAGGTCTGTGGTGGTCGGCTTGGTGCTCACCCTGGGTCAGGGCTCCTCTCCACATGTCTAATGCCGGCGTCCTCGGTGTCCACCGGCTGCCGGGGGCTGACACCCTCGGCCTTTGTCGAGCCTACCCCTGTAAGAACGTGCAGCTTTTCGAGTCATTCCAGACTGCCGGGACTGCTTCGGATCCGCCTCCCGACCACTGCCGGACTGCAATACGAAGCGGGTCGTCCGAGTGCTCAATCGAGCCATGTCACGCCCATCACAAAGCGTCCCTCAACACGACCCCACCCCCGCGAAGGACGGGGTCTGGGCAACGTCTAGAGTGGCGTGGTAAGCGCGAGCCGTTACCGGGACTTCACATCCGGGGGCTTGTTGGAATGTCTCTGTCAGGGGTGTGCGTGACGGCCGTTGAATCCCGTCCAGCGGGGATGATCGGGACGAGCCAGAGCCCGAGCCGACGGCCGTTCGGGGCCCGGGTCATGGCGTTCGTGGCACTGACGAAGCCGCGGATCATCGAGCTGTTGCTCATCACCACCGTTCCGGTGATGTTCCTCGCGGAGCAGGGTGTACCGGACCTGGGACTGGTCCTCCTCACCTGCCTCGGGGGCTATCTCTCCGCGGGCGGCGCCAACGCGCTCAACATGTACATCGACCGTGACATCGACGCGCTCATGGACCGCACGTCGCAGCGTCCGCTGGTCACCGGCATGGTCAGCCCGCGCGAGTGCCTGGCCTTCGGCATCACCCTCGCCGTCGCCGCCACCCTGCTCTTCGGCCTCACGGTCAACTGGCTGTCGGCCTGGCTGTCGCTGGGCGCCCTCCTCTTTTACGTGGTCATTTACACGATGATCCTCAAGCGGCGTACGTCGCAGAACATCGTGTGGGGCGGCATCGCGGGCTGTATGCCGGTCCTCATCGGCTGGTCCGCCGTCACGGACTCGCTCTCCTGGGCGCCGCTCATCCTCTTCCTGGTCATCTTCTTCTGGACCCCGCCGCACTACTGGCCGCTGTCCATGAAGGTGAAGGAGGACTACGCGCGCGTGGGTGTGCCGATGCTTCCGGTGATCGCCTCCAACAAGACGGTCGCCCGGCAGATCGTGGCGTACAGCTGGGCGATGGTCGCGGTCTCGCTGCTGCTCACTCCGCTCGGTTACACCGGCTGGTTCTATACGTCGGTGGCGCTCGCGGCGGGTGGGTGGTGGCTGTGGGAGGCGCATGCCTTGCAGAGTCGCGCACGGACTGAGTCGACTGGGGGCAAGCTCAAGGAGATGCGGCTGTTCCACTGGTCGATCACCTATGTGTCGCTGCTGTTCGTGGCTGTCGCGGTGGATCCCTTCCTTCGGTGATGCGCTCGTAGCCGGCTGCGGCGCCGTCGTGGCTGGTCGCGCAGTTCCCCGCGCCCCTGAAGGGGCGCTCTTGCTGGCCGGAGCTACCCGTCGGTAGCATCCTGGGCATGGCAGATACGCAGGAGCGCAGGGTGGCCAAGCTCGCCAAGCAGATCGACGGGTTCGCCAAGGAGCACGGTGGGGCCGAGGGGCAGGTGGCGTACATCGGGGAGCGTGGGGCCCGGATCGTGCTCGTCGGTGAGGACGGCGGCTGGGGCGACCTGGTGGCCCCCACGTACGAGATCGCCCAGCAGGCCGTCGAGAAGGCCGGCATCACCGTCCACGAGGACTTCGACGGTGAGTTCGCGGCCAAGGTGACGACCGGGCCGTACGAGTGGACTCGCATGGCCGGGATCCAGGTCGGCGGGCCCAGCAACTCGTGAGGCGTGGGGAGTGGCCGATCGGCGCCGCTCATTCCCACGGGGTGTGTGAGAGCAACACCTGACAGTCGGTTCACCCGTTAGGACCTTAGGAACACACGGTCCAGAACACGGGGAGCCCGGATGATCGAAACGCCGTCCCTCGTGGACCAGTACTGCCACGGCGTACTGAGAACAGAGCTGGGCCTCGGCACCTTCGAAGCCCAGCTCGCGCGTACGGAGGGTCCGCCCGCCGCCGGGACGACCTTCTTCGACACCCAGACCGGGTTCGCCGTACGCCGTTGGTGCCCCCCGCTGCTCGGGCTGGAACCGCACGCTCCCCCCGCCCGCTATCTCGCCCGGCGTCGTGAACTCGGCGTACTGGAGTCGGGGCGGCGGCTGCTGCGGGGCAGCGGAATCACGACATATCTGGTCGACGCGGGGCTCCCCGGCGACCTCACGGGGCCTGATGAGATGGCCTCCGCCGGGGCCGCCGAGGCCCATGAGATCGTCCGGCTCGAACTCCTGGCCGAACAGGTCGCCGACACCTCCGGCACCGTCGAGTCCTTCCTCGCCAACCTCGCCGAGTCGGTGCACGGCGCGGCCACGAGCGCCGTGGCGTTTACTTCCGTGGCGGGCTTACGGCACGGACTGGCGCTCGCGCCCGATCCGCCGGGGCCGGGGGAGGTGCGGGGCGCGGCGGGCCGCTGGCTGGCCGGGCGCAGGGTCGGCGGCGCGCTCAGTGACCCGGTGCTGCTGCGCCATCTGCTGTGGATCGCGGTCGCCTCCGGCCTGCCGCTGCAGCTCCACGCCGGGCTCGGCGAACCGGGTCTGCGCATCGACCGTACCGACCCGGTCCTGCTCACCGACTTCGTCCGCTCGACGGCCGGGCTCGGTACGGATCTGGTGCTGCTGCACGGATATCCGTACCACCGCCACGCGGCCCACCTCGCCGGTGTCTTCCCGCATGTGTACGCCGATCTGGGCGCAGCCATGGTCCGTACCGGTGCCCGGGCCGCCGCGATCCTCGCCGAGGTCCTCGAACTCGCCCCCTTCGGCAAGATCATCTTCTCCAGCGGCGCCCAGGGCCTGCCCGAACTCCATGTGGTGGGCGCCCGCCTCTTCCGCGAGGCTCTCGGCCGGGTGCTCGGTGGCTGGGTCGCCGAGGGGGCGTGGTCCCTGGGGGACGCGCAGCGGGTGGCGGGGCTGATCGCGGCGGGGAACGCGCGACGGGTGTACGGGCTGGGCTAGCTGTACAGACTGGGGGCATGACGACACACGGGACCCGGACGGACCGGACGGATGCCTTGACCGAAGCCTTACTGGACCGCTTCCTGGACGAGCTGAGCGCGCTCGCCCCGGTCGCCGTCTGGGCCCACGGATCGCTTGGCGGCGGCGACTACCAGGAGGGGCGCAGCGACCTCGACATGATCGCCGTTCTGGAGGGGCCGATCAGGCCGGCCACCGCCTGGCACCTGGCCAAGGCGCACGCCCGTCTCCGCACCCACCCCCTCGCCCCGCTGCTGCACTGCACCTACCTGTCCGACGCGACGACGGCCAACCCCGAGCGACGGCACCTCACCTGGGCGCACAGCCAGCTGTTCCGGCGGACCGTCTCCCCGGTGACCCGGCGCGAACTGCACACCTTCGGGCGGGTGCTGTACGGGGAGGTGCCCGGGGAACTGCTTCCGCCGGTGCCGGACCGGCAGCTGACCGACTACGTCGTGCGCGACCAGCGCGACAACTACCGACCCGCCGTGGACAAGGCCAGGCTCTGGACGCAGGACGTCTGGGTCGACCTGGGCCTGGTCACCTTCGCGCGGGCCACCGTGACGGTGAGGGAGGGCGGCCTGATCTCGAAACGGGAGGCGCTGGATCTGCTGCCGGGGCTGGGGGCACCGGTGGAGGTCGTCGAGGACGTCGTACGGCGGCGGTACGGGCAGGAGGGCGGGCCGCCGGTCGCGGACGGGTGGATCGAGCGGCGGGCAGAGCTGACGCGGGGCTACCTGGGGCCTGCGATCGACCGCCTGGTGGCCTCGTACAGCTGATGTCTTAAGGCACGTCTTACGCGCGCGTGCCGACCGTTGCCTCGGTCGCCGGGCCGGGTACGTCGGCCAGGGCGGCGGTTTCCGGGCGCTCGCGCAGGGCCAGCAGGACGCGCAGGACGGCGATCCACACCAGCGCCGAGCCGAGCATGTGCAGGCCGACCAGGACCTCGGGGAGGTTCGTGAAGTACTGGACGTACCCGAGAATGCCCTGGCTGAGCAGGATCAGGAACAGGTCCCGGGTGCGGTCCAGCGGGCTCTTGGGGGAGTCGACCGCCTTCAGGACGAACCACAGGGCGAACGTCAGTGTCACCACGACCCAGGCGAGCACCGCGTGCAGCTTGCTGACGTTCTCCCAGTTCAGCGGCATGCGTTCGATCTCGCTGGAGTCACCCGCGTGCGGGCCCGAGCCGGTCACCACCGTGCCGACCGCGATCAGCAGCACCGTGGCGGCCACCAGGAACCACACCAACTGCTGCACGGCCTTGCCGACCAGCGGGCGGGGCGCCTCGTCGCCCTCCTTCGTGCGCTGCCACATCACCGTGGCGACCGCGATCAGGGCGGAGGAGAGCAGGAAGTGGGCCGCGACCGTGTACGGGTTGAGGCCGACCAGGACGACGACGCCGCCCAGGACCGCGTTGCTCATGACGACCCAGAACTGCGCCCAGCCGAGCCGGGTCAGGCTGCGGCGGTACGGCTTCTCGGAACGGGCGGCGATGATCGCCCAGCCGACCGCGGAGCACAGGACGTACGTCAGCATGCGGTTGGTGAACTCGATGACCCCGTGGACGCCCATCGCGCTGGTCGTCGTGAGCGAGTCGTCGGTGCACTTGGGCCAGGTCGGGCAGCCGAGCCCCGATCCGGTCAGCCGTACGGCGCCGCCGGTGACCACGATGACCACCGACATGACGAGCGCGGCGAGCGCGGCGCGCCGCACGGTCCGGGGCGTCGGCGTCCAGCGGGCGGCGATGAAGGCGAGCGGGTTCCGCAGGGCGGACAGGGCCTCGGCGGGGGTCATCTTTGGCACGCGTCCCATCGTAGGCGGCTGCTTGTGCACGCTTTCACGAGGGGTCCCGGGTCGCCCGGTTCCTCGGTCACTCCCAGCGGAAGAAGCGGCCCGCCGCCGCCAGCCCCACGACCGCCCACACCCCGAGAATCCCCAGGTCGCCCCAGGGCATCCCGGCGCCGTGCTGCAACACGTCCCGCAGGCCGTCCGAGAGGGCCGAGATCGGGAGCAGGGCCAGTACGTCCTGGGCGCCGGGCGGGAACTTGTCCAGCGGGACGATCACGCCGCCGCCCACCAGGAGCAGCAGGAAGACGAGGTTCGCGGCGGCCAGGGTGGCCTCCGCCTTCAGAGTGCCCGCCATCAGCAGGCCGAGGCCCGAGAAGGCGGCCGTGCCGAGGAGGAGCAGGAGGAGTACGGCGAAGGGGTTGCCGTGCGGGGACCAGCCGAGCGCGAAGGCGATCGCCGTCAGCAGGGCGACCTGGAGTACCTCGGTGACCAGTACGGACGCTGTTTTCGCCGTCATCAGGGCCCAGCGGGGGAGCGGGGAGGAGGCGAGCCTCTTCAGGACGCCGTAACGGCGTTCGAAGCCCGTCGCGATCGCCTGGCCCGTGAACGCCGTCGACATCACGGCCAGCGCGAGGATGCCGGGGGCGAGGAAGTCGACCGCCTTGCCGGCGCCCGTGTCGACGATGTCCACCGAGCCGAAGAGGGCCAGCAGGAGGGCCGGGATGATCACCGTCAGCAGCAGCTGCTCGCCGTTGCGCAGCAGCATCTTCGTCTCCAGGGCCGCCTGCGCCCCGATCATGCGGAGGAGCGGGGCGGCGCCGGGCCGCGGGGTGTAGGTGCCTGTCGCTGTCGTGGTGGTCGTCATGAGCGCAGTTCCTTGCCCGTCAGCTCCAAAAAAACGTCTTCCAGGGTGTGCCGTTCCACCGAGATGCGGTCCGGCATCACCCCGTGCTGCGCGCACCACGACGTCACCGTCGCGAGGAGCTGCGGGTTGACCTTGCCGCCCACGCGGTAGGCGCCCGGGGTCAGCTCGGCGGCCGTGCAGTCCGCCGGGAGGGCCTTGAGCAGGGAGCCCACGTCCAGACCGGGGCGGCCCGTGAAGCGCAGGGTGTTCTCTGCGCCGCCTCGGCACAGTTGTTCGGGGCTGCCCTGGGCGATGACCTTGCCCGCGTCGATGATCGCGACGTCGTCGGCGAGCTGCTCGGCCTCGTCCATGTGGTGGGTGGTGAGGATGACCGAGACGCCGTCGGTGCGCAGGTCGCGGACCAGGTCCCAGGTGGCGCGGCGGGCCTGGGGGTCCAGGCCGGCGGTCGGTTCGTCGAGGAAGACCAGTTCCGGGCGGCCGACGACCGCCATCGCGAGCGCCAGCCGCTGCTGCTGGCCCCCGGAGAGGCGGCGGTAGGTGGTCCGGCCGCAGCTGCCGAGGCCCAGGCGTTCGACGAGGGCGTTCACGTCGAGCGGGTGGGCGTGGAGTTTCGCCACGTGGCGGAGCATTTCGTCGGCGCGGGCGCCCGAGTAGACGCCGCCGGACTGGAGCATCACGCCGACCCGTGGGCGGAGGGCGGCGGCTTCCCGTACCGGGTCGAGGCCCAGCACACGTACCGTCCCGGAGTCCGGTCTGCGGTATCCCTCGCAGGTCTCGACGGTGGTCGTCTTGCCCGCGCCGTTCGGACCGAGTACGGCGGTGATGCCCGCCAGGGCCACCAGGTCGAGGCCGTCCACCGCGGTCTTCGTGCCGTACCGCTTCACCAGGGCCTGGACCTGGACCACGGGCTCGCTTCGCATGGGTCCAGAGTCTAGGTACGGGAGGGGCCGTCCAGGTGCGCGGGGGCCTGATCCGGACGCGACGGCAGGTGCCCTCCCGACCTGCTCCCGTGCTGCTCGGAGCCGGTCCGGTGATCGATCAAAGATCGTTTTCGCAGGTCAGGTTAGGTGAGCCTAAGTGATGCAGGGCACCGTCGGGACGGGTGGACGCGGCTTGCCGCGCTCTGAGGAATTACGCAACAATGGTGTTGTGAAATACGTCGGCGAGGATCGGGAGGCTCCCATGGGTGCCCCTCAGGAGGAACTCGCGACCGGTGAGCGCTCGACGCGCAACCGGGTCGCGCGGTCCATCCTGGACCACGGTCCGTCGACCGTCGCCGAGCTTGCCGGGCGACTGGGCCTGACCCATGCGGCCGTACGCCGTCACCTTGACGCGCTGGTCGCCGACGACGTCGTACAACCGCGGGAACAGCGGGTCTACGGGGCACGTACCCGTGGCCGGCCCGCCAAGGCCTTCGCGCTCACGGACTGCGGACGCGACGCCTTCGACCAGTCGTACGACAAGCTCGCCGTGGACGCGCTGCGCTGGATCGCGGCGCGCGAGGGCGGCGACGAGGCGGTGCTCGCCTTCGCGCGTGCCCGGCTCGCCGAGCAGGCCGAGGGCTACCGCGAGGCGATCGAGGCCGCCGGCCCCGAGAAGCGCGCCGAAGCCCTGGCCAAGGCCCTGAGCACGGACGGGTACGCTGCTACGGCGCGCAGCGCACCGGTCGGAGAGCAGCTCTGCCAGCACCACTGCCCGGTGGTCCATGTCGCGGAAAAGTTCCCGCAGCTCTGCGAGGCGGAGACCGAGATCTTCTCCCAGCTGCTCGGCACGCATGTCCAGCGGCTCGCGACCATCGCCCACGGCGACGGTGTGTGCACGACGTTCATCCCCAAGGCCTCACCCGCCTCGGCACCACCTGCTCCACAGTTGTCCACCACCACCCATAAAGCATCTGCACGTACCGCCGGGAGGAACCCAGCATGACGCTCCCCATCGAGGAGACTGCCCACCCCGAGCTGGAGGGTCTGGGCACGTACGAATACGGCTGGGCCGACTCCGACGTGGCCGGTTCCTCCGCCAAGCGCGGCATCAACGAGGACGTCGTCCGCGACATCTCCTCGAAGAAGTCCGAGCCCGAGTGGATGACCAAGCTCCGCCTCAAGGGCCTGCGCCTCTTCGAGAAGAAGCCCATGCCGAACTGGGGCTCCGACCTCTCCGGCATCGACTTCGACAACATCAAGTACTTCGTGCGCTCCACGGAGAAGCAGGCGGAGTCCTGGGAGGACCTGCCCGAGGACATCAAGAACACGTACGACAAGCTCGGTATCCCGGAGGCGGAGAAGCAGCGCCTCGTCGCCGGTGTCGCCGCGCAGTACGAGTCGGAGGTCGTCTACCACCAGATCCGTGAGGACCTGGAGGAGCAGGGCGTCATCTTCCTCGACACCGACACCGCGCTGAAGCAGCACCCGGAACTCTTCAAGGAGTACTTCGGGACCGTCATCCCGGTCGGCGACAACAAGTTCGCGTCGCTGAACAGCGCCGTGTGGTCGGGCGGCTCGTTCATCTACGTGCCCAAGGGCGTGCAGGTCGAGATCCCGCTCCAGGCCTACTTCCGTATCAACACGGAGAACATGGGCCAGTTCGAGCGGACCCTGATCATCGTCGACGAGGGTGCCTACGTGCACTACGTCGAGGGCTGTACGGCGCCGATCTACAAGTCGGACTCCCTGCACTCCGCGGTCGTCGAGATCATCGTCAAGAAGAACGCCCGCTGCCGTTACACGACCATCCAGAACTGGTCGAACAACGTCTACAACCTGGTCACCAAGCGCGCCGTGGCGTACGAGGGCGCGACCATGGAGTGGATCGACGGCAACATCGGCTCCAAGGTGACGATGAAGTACCCGGCCGTCTACCTGATGGGCGAGCACGCCAAGGGCGAGACCCTCTCCATCGCCTTCGCGGGCGAGGGCCAGCACCAGGACGCCGGCTCCAAGATGGTCCACATGGCGCCGAACACCTCCTCGAACATCGTGTCGAAGTCCGTGGCACGCGGTGGCGGTCGTACGTCCTACCGCGGTCTCGTCGAGATCGGCGAGGGCGCCCACGGCTCCAAGTCCAACGTGCTGTGCGACGCGCTGCTGGTGGACACCATCTCCCGCTCCGACACGTACCCGTACGTCGACGTCCGCGAGGACGACGTGTCCATGGGCCACGAGGCGACCGTCTCCAAGGTCTCCGACGACCAGCTCTTCTACCTGATGAGCCGCGGTCTGTCCGAGTTCGAGGCGATGGCGATGATCGTGCGCGGCTTCGTCGAGCCGATCGCCAAGGAACTGCCCATGGAGTACGCGCTGGAACTCAACCGGCTGATCGAGCTCCAGATGGAGGGCTCGGTCGGCTGACGGGCCGACTGTCCTCCCCATCAAGCCACTTACGCAGGAAAGAGAGCAGACCGACAGCCATGGCTGAGGCTCAGAACATCCCGGTGGGATCCACCACCGCCGGCTCGATCGCGGTGGCCGCTGCCGCCGAGTCGACCGTAGCGACGCGCATGAGCGCGCCGCCGTCCTTCGACGTGGCGGACTTCCCCGTCCCCCACGGCCGCGAGGAGGAGTGGCGGTTCACCCCGCTGGAGCGGCTGCGCGGGCTGCACGACGGCACCGCGGTCGCCACCGGCACCGGCGTGAAGGTGGACGTCCAGGCACCCGCGGGCGTCACCGTCGAGGCCGTCGGCCGTGACGACGTACGCCTCGGCCGGGCCGGCACCCCCGTGGACCGCGTCGCCGCGCAGGCGTACTCCGCCTTCGAGGTGGCCGGTGTGATCACCGTCCCCAAGGAGACGGTCCTCACCGAGCCGATCCGGGTCGCCGTGCACGGCGAGGGCGGGGTGGCCTACGGCCACCAGGTCATCGAGCTGGGCGCCTTCGCCGAAGCCGTCGTGATCATCGACCACACCGGTGACGCCGTGCTCGCCGCCAACGTCGAGTACGTCCTGGGGGACGGTGCCAAGCTCACCGTCGTCTCCGTCCAGGACTGGGACGACCAGGCCGTGCACGTCGCCCAGCACAACGCGCTGATCGGCCGCGACGCCACCTTCAAGTCCTTCGTGGTCACCTTCGGCGGCGACCTCGTACGCCTCCACCCGCGCGTCACCTACGCCGGTCCCGGTGGCGAGGCCGAGCTGTTCGGCCTGTACTTCACGGACGCCGGCCAGCACCAGGAGCACCGCCTCCTCGTTGACCACAACACCCCGCACTGCAAGTCGAACGCCGTCTACAAGGGCGCGCTCCAGGGCGAGGGCGCCCACGCCGTGTGGATCGGTGACGTGCTCATCGAGGCCAAGGCCGAGGGCACCGACACCTACGAGATGAACCGCAACCTGGTCCTCACGGACGGGGCCCGCGTGGACTCCGTACCGAATCTGGAGATCGAGACCGGTGAGATCGTCGGCGCCGGGCACGCCAGCGCGACCGGGCGGTTCGACGACGAGCAGCTGTTCTATCTGATGGCCCGCGGCATCCCGGCCGACGAGGCCCGCCGACTGGTCGTGCGCGGCTTCTTCGCCGAGCTGGTCCAGCAGATCGGCGTCGACGACATCGAGCAGCGCCTTCTCACGAAGATCGACGAGGAGCTGGAGGCGTCGGTCTGATGTCGACCACCTTTGTGCGGGCCTGCGGGCTGAGCGAGCTGGACGAGGACACCCCGAAGCGGGTGGAACTCGACGGCACGCCGGTCTCGGTCGTCCGTACCGAGGGTGAGGTGTTCGCGATCCACGACATCTGCTCGCACGCGAACGTCTCGCTCTCCGAGGGCGAGGTGGAGGACTGTCAGATCGAGTGCTGGCTGCACGGCTCCAGCTTCGACCTCCGCACCGGCAAGCCGTCCGGCCTTCCCGCGACGCGCCCCGTCCCCGTATACCCCGTAAAGATCGAAGGGGACGACGTGCTCGTCTCCCTCAACCAGGAGTCCTGAGGAACCCATGGCAACGCTTGAAATCCACGACCTGCACGTCACCGTCGAGGCCGACAACGCCACGAAGGAGATCCTCAAGGGCGTCGACCTCACCGTGAAGCAGGGCGAGACCCACGCCATCATGGGCCCGAACGGCTCCGGCAAGTCGACCCTCGCCTACTCGCTCGCCGGTCACCCGAAGTACACGATCACCGGCGGCACCGTCACCCTCGACGGCGAGGACGTCCTGGAGATGTCCGTCGACGAGCGCGCCCGCGCGGGCCTGTTCCTGGCGATGCAGTACCCGGTCGAGATCCCCGGTGTCTCCGTCTCCAACTTCCTTCGTACGTCCGCCACCGCCATCCGCGGTGAGGCGCCGAAGCTCCGCACCTGGGTGAAGGAGGTCAAGGAGACCATGCAGCGCCTCCACATGGACCCCGCCTTCGCCGAGCGCAACGTCAACGAGGGCTTCTCCGGCGGCGAGAAGAAGCGCCACGAGATCCTCCAGCTGGAGCTGCTCAAGCCGAAGATCGCGATCCTCGACGAGACGGACTCCGGTCTGGACGTCGACGCCCTGCGGATCGTGTCGGAGGGCGTCAACCGAGTCCGCGAGACGGGCGAGGTCGGCACCCTGCTGATCACCCACTACACGCGCATCCTGCGCTACATCAAGCCCGACTTCGTCCACGTCTTCTCCGACGGCCGGATCGCCGAGTCCGGCGGCGCCGAACTCGCCGACAAGCTGGAGAACGAGGGCTACGAGGCTTACACCACGAAGGGTGGCGTATCCGCGTGACACAGCTGCCGGGCCTCCTCACGGATACATCTCAACTACTCGACGAGGCGATCCGTAAGGACTTCCCGATCCTCGACCGGGTGGTCCACGACGGCAAGAAGCTCGTGTACCTGGACAACGCGGCGACCTCCCAGACGCCCCGCCAGGTGATCGACACCCTCTCCGAGTACTACGAGCAGCACAACGCCAATGTGCACCGTGGCATCCATGTGCTCGCCGAGGAGGCCACGGCGCTGTACGAGGGCGCGCGGGACAAGGTCGCCGCGTTCATCAACGCGCCCAGCCGCGACGAGGTGATCTTCACCAAGAACGCCTCCGAATCGCTCAACCTCGTGGCCAACATGCTCGGCTGGGCCGACGAGCCCTACCGGGTCGACCACGAGACCGAGATCGTCATCACGGAGATGGAGCACCACTCCAACATCGTGCCGTGGCAGCTGCTCGCGCAGCGCACGGGCGCGAAGCTGAAGTGGTTCGGCCTCACGGACGACGGCCGGCTCGACCTCTCGAACATAGACGAGGTCATCACGGAGAAGACGAAGATCGTCTCCTTCGTCCTGGTGTCCAACATCCTGGGTACGGTCAACCCGGTCGAGAAGATCGTGCGCCGCGCGCAGGAGGTCGGGGCCCTGGTCCTGATCGACGCCTCGCAGGCCGCCCCGCACATGCCGCTGGACGTACAGGCCCTCCAGGCCGACTTCGTGGCCTTCACCGGCCACAAGATGTGCGGTCCGACGGGCATCGGGGTGCTGTGGGGCCGCCAGGAGCTGCTGGAGGACCTCCCGCCGTTCCTGGGCGGTGGCGAGATGATCGAGACCGTGTCGATGCACTCGTCGACCTACGCTCCCGCCCCGCACAAGTTCGAGGCGGGCACCCCGCCGATCGCGCAGGCGGTCGGCCTGGGAGCGGCGATTGACTACCTCTCGGCGATCGGCATGGACAAGATCCTCGCCCATGAGCACGCGCTCACCGAGTACGCGGTGAAGCGGCTCGGCGAGGTCCCCGACCTGCGGATCATCGGCCCGACCACGGCCGAGGACCGGGGCGCGGCGATCTCCTTCACGCTCGGTGACATCCACCCGCACGACGTGGGCCAGGTCCTCGACGAGCAGGGCATCGCCGTCCGGGTCGGCCACCACTGCGCCCGCCCGGTCTGCCTGCGCTACGGAATTCCCGCGACCACGCGAGCGTCGTTCTATCTGTACTCCACGCCGGCCGAGATCGATGCTTTGATCGACGGCTTGGAGCACGTACGGAACTTCTTCGGCTGAGGAGCGGCTGAGACGTGAAGCTGGATTCGATGTACCAGGAAGTCATCCTGGACCACTACAAGCACCCGCACGGCCGGGGCTTGCGGGACGGCGATGCCGAGGTGCACCACGTCAACCCGACGTGCGGCGACGAGATCACCCTGCGCGTGAAGTACGACGGCACGACGATCAGCGATGTCTCGTACGAGGGCCAGGGCTGCTCGATCAGCCAGGCCTCGGCCTCCGTACTGAACGAGCTGCTGGTCGGCAAGGAACTGTCCGAGGCGCAGAAGATCCAGGAGACCTTCCTGGAGCTGATGCAGTCCAAGGGCCGGATCGAGCCCGACGACGCGATGGAGGAGGTGCTGGAGGACGCGGTCGCGTTCGCCGGTGTCTCCAAGTACCCGGCCCGGGTGAAGTGCGCGCTGCTCAGCTGGATGGCGTGGAAGGACGCGACGGCCCAGGCCCTGGGCGCGGACGCCGCCGAAAGGAAGACGGCATGAGCGAGACCATTGAGATGAAGCCGGCCTCGGAGGACGAGGTCCGCGAGGCGCTGTACGACGTAGTCGACCCCGAACTGGGTATCGACGTCGTCAATCTCGGCCTGATCTACGGCATCCACATCGACGACGCGAACATCGCGACGATCGACATGACCCTGACGTCTGCGGCCTGCCCGCTCACGGACGTCATCGAGGACCAGGCCAAGTCCGCCACGGACGGCCTCGTCAACGAACTGCGCATCAACTGGGTGTGGATGCCGCCGTGGGGCCCGGACAAGATCACGGACGACGGACGGGACCAGCTTCGGGCGTTGGGGTTCAACGTCTGAGAGCCCTCGCCCGCGGGCCGGCATGTTGTACACGGAAGCGGCGGCACCCTGACCGGGTGCCGCCGCTCTCGTATGCGTATCAGGCCAGTGGGGCCACCAGGCGGAAGAGGAAGTCCTTCCGGTTGGTCGTGTTGTAGCCGTACGGGTCCAGGCGCAGCTGGAAGTTCTTGTGGCGCAGCGCGTAGTTGGGGTAGTTCACCGACGTGAGCATCGCCTCGCCGGTGTAGCCCGAGTACCCGCCGCAGAAGGTGGCGTCCTGCTTGAACAGCGAGGAGCCGTCGTTGCGTTCGGCGCGCAGGATGAACTCGCGGTGGCGCAGGTACTTGCCGTCGTTCGTCCTGAACGAGTAGCAGGAGCTGTTGGACAGCCCCTTGACCACGTCGAAGGTGCTGTCCTCGCGGGACTCCGAGCCACGGACCTGGTCGAGCTTCACCAGGCCGTTTGACACGTGCCAGTACCGGCCGGGGTAGTTGACCGACTCGACGGACCTTGAGGTGGAGGCCGGTTTCGCTGGAGCGGCCGAGGACTTGCTGGGGGACGGGGAAGCGGCGGGCTTCCCCGGGGTCTCCGAGACGGCCGCGGAGGCGGAGCCCTTGGCGTCCGGGGCGGGGACGGCGGCGGCGGGGGCCGTGGCGGCCGGTGCGGGCGGCTGCTCCGACGACAGGCCGCTCTTTCCGCTCGGCGGTGCGGCTCCGGTCGGCGACGGGGAGGCGTAGGTGAGGAGGCCGGGGTATGTGGAGCCCGGCGACGGCACGGGGGCCTTTGCCACGGGCGCCGGCTGCTCGGTCTGCCGCTCCGTGACGATGATCGCGGTCACACAGGCGGCCACGACCGACAGGGCCAGGGTGCCCGCCATCCAGAGCCGCCGCGTCCCGGGCACACGTGAGGTGTCCGGGGCCCAGCCGTTCTCCCACGGTTGAGTTGGGATGAGCCGGGGCTTTTCTTCTGTCATGCGCTGTTCCTCCGGCGTCGCCTGTGGCGAACGTGTGAACGAGTAGTTGAAACAGTAATGGACGCGAGGCTAGGCGACGGTCCATTGCTGTGAGAAGGGTTGTTTCCTCAATGAGACCGGGGGGTGGGGGAGTTGGCGGTCGGTGTGGGGTGGGGTGGGTGGGTTGGGGGTGGGATGGGGCTGGTGTGAGGTTGGGTTTGGGCGGTGCTGTGTACGGGCGTACATATCGATGCGTACACTCGTACACATGGGATATCTGCTGCTGGTCGGAGCCATCGCCGCCGAGGTGGGCGCCACGACCGCCATGAAGTACAGCGACGGGTTCAGCAGGCTGTGGCCGTCCGTGCTGACCGGTCTGGGTTACGCCGTCGCGTTCGTGCTGCTCGCGCAGACGCTGAAGACCGTGTCGGTGGGGACGGCTTACGCGATCTGGTCCGGGATAGGGACCGCTGCCGTCGCGACGATCGGCGCGGTGTTCCTGGGGGAGGGGATGGGCGTGGCGAAGGTCGCCGGGATCGTGCTCATCATCTGCGGGGTCGTCGTGCTGAACATGGGCGGTGCGCACTGATGGGGCGGCGGTACGACCCCGAGCGGCGCCAGCGGATCATCGACGCGGCGATCCGGGTGGTGGGGGAGAAGGGGATCGCGGGGCTCAGCCATCGGTCGGTCGCGGCGGAGGCGGATGTGCCGCTGGGGTCCACCACGTATCACTTCAGCACCCTCGATGAACTTCTCGTTGCCGCGCTTCGGCAGGCCAACGAGGGGTTCGCGAAAGTGGTGGCCGCGCGGGGTGGGCTGCGGGACGGGAAGGGGGATCTGGCGGGGGAGCTTGCCGGGTTGTTGGGGGAGTGGCTCGGTGGGGATCGGGCGGGGGTGGAGCTGGAGTGCGAGTTGTATTTGGCGGCGGTTCGGCGGCCGGCGTTGCGGCCTGTTGCGGCGGAGTGGGCGGAGGGGGTGGGGGAGTTGTTGGTGGGGCGGACTGATGCGGTTACTGCGCGGGCGTTGGTGGCGGTGATGGACGGGATGTGTCTGCAGGTGCTGGTTACGGGGTGTGAGTATGAGGAGGGGTTTGCTCGGGAGGTGTTCGGGAGGGTGTTGCGGGGGTGAGGTGGGGCGTTTTTTCGCCCCCGCCGCCCTTACCCGTTCCCATCCCCTGGGGGCTGCGCCCCCAGACCCCCCTTTCGCGCTGAACGCGCTCGTCCTCAAACGCCGGACGGGCTGGCATACCCAGCCCGCTGGTGACCGGTCCTTGAGACCCGGTCCGTACCGGTTCGCCCGGGCGGGGCACCTCAAGTTAGGTTTTCTCTATGACCGATACGACTGCTTCTCGTACCACCGGCGCCGTGGCCGCCGGGCTTGCCACCGTCGGTGCTGACGGCACTGTTCTCGACACCTGGTTCCCCGCCCCCGTGCTGTCCGCCGAGCCCGGTCCCGCCGGTACCGAGCGGCTGTCCGTCGAGCGGGCCGTCGAGGCGCTCGGCGAGGGTGCGGCCAAAGCGGTCGGCCCGGACGCTCGTCGTGGCGTCGAGGTCGTCGCGGTTCGTACGGTCATCGCCTCCCTTGACGACAAGCCGCTCGACGCGCACGACGTCTATCTGCGGCTGCACCTGCTCTCGCACCGGCTCGTCCAGCCGCACGGGCAGAGCCTGGACGGTATGTTCGCCCACCTCGCCAACGTCGCCTGGACCTCGCTCGGCCCGGTCGCCGTGGACGACATCGAGAAGGTGCGGCTCAACGCCCGCGCCGAGGGTCTGCACCTCCAGGTGACGTCCGTCGACAAGTTCCCCCGGATGACCGACTACGTGGCCCCCAAGGGCGTCCGTATCGCCGACGCCGACCGGGTGCGCCTCGGCGCGCACCTCGCCGAGGGCACGACCGTCATGCACGAGGGCTTCGTCAACTTCAACGCCGGCACGCTCGGTACGTCGATGGTCGAAGGCCGTATCTCCGCCGGTGTCGTGGTCGGCGACGGGTCCGACATCGGCGGTGGCGCCTCGACGATGGGCACGCTGTCCGGTGGCGGCCAGGTCCGTATCACCATCGGCGAGCGCTGCCTGGTCGGTGCCGAGGCCGGCGTGGGGATCGCGCTCGGCGACGAGTGCGTGGTCGAGGCCGGGCTGTACGTCACCGCCGGCACCCTCGTCACCATGCCCGACGGACAGATCGTCAAGGCCCGCGAACTCTCCGGCGCCTCCAACATCCTCTTCCGCCGCAACTCCGTCACCGGCCGGGTCGAGGCCCGCCCGAACAACGCGGTCTGGGGCGGTCTGAACGAGGTTCTCCACAGCCACAACTGAGGTAGCCGTATCCGTACCCGTACGGGTACGCGCGGCAACGTCCCAAGATCACGTACGGGTTACTCCGCGTGACCTCGTCCGGCTTCAGGCAGATGAACGGGTGGACACAGTGTCCGACGATCAGATGTCGAAGCAGGACGAGGGGCGGAGCTCATGACGAACGAGCGGGCGAGGATCGCTGCGCGCTGGCTGACGGGGGCGGCCACCGCGGCCGTGGTCTGCGGGCTCCCCGCAGGGACGGCGTACGCGGACGAGTACAACACGAACTCGCACAACGGTCCCAAGATCGGGCTCGTCAACGTCGGTCAGATCGACGACCCGATGGAGGACGTGCTGGAGCACTTCCTGCTGTTGGGTGACGGGTATCGCTGGGATTGATCCATGGCTTTGGGGAGGGGCGAGGTCCGTTTCGGACCTCGCCCCTCCCCCTTCGCCGGGCTCTATGCGGTCAACTCCTCGTACGCCGTCAGTAGTTCGTCCGTCGTCTTTCGGTCGGCCGGTCGCAGCGGCGCCCGTACCGGGCCCGAGGGCAGGTCGAGGGCTCCCAGCAGCGCCTTGGTCGTCACCGCTCCTGGCAGGTCCGACGCCATCATCAACTCGGTCAGCGGAAGCGCCCGTTGCTGGAGGCGGGCCGCCTCGGTCGTGTCGCCCGCGTCGAACGTGTCGATGGCCGAGCGGAAGTGACGGGGGATCACATTCGCCACGGTGCTGATGTATCCGGACCCTCCCAGCGCGTACAGCGCCAGTACGTATTCGTCGCAGCCCGTGTAGTACGCCAGGTCCGTCCGGGACAGCACCTTCTGGGTGCCCATCAGGTCGTACGCGCAGTCCTTCACGGCGACGATCCTCGGGTGTCCGGCCAGGCGGATCATCGTCTCCGGCTCGATGCGGACGCCGGTGCGGCCCGGGATGTCGTACAGCGCGAGGGGGAGGGCGGTGGCGTCCGCCAGTTCTCGGAAGTGGGCCTCGATCGCGTCCTGCGGGGGGCGGCTGTAGTAGGGGGCCACCGCCAACAGGCCGTCCGCGCCCGCCTTTTCGGCCGCCAGGGCCAGTTCGACGGAGTGCCGGGTGTCCACGGTGCCGACGCCCGCCACGATCGACGGCCGCGCGCCGACCGCCTCCCGCACCGCCCGTACCAGCGCCGACTTCTCCGCGTCCGTCGTGGTCGGGGACTCGCCCGTCGTACCGGAGAGCACCAGCCCGTCGCAGCCCCCGGCCACCAGCCGGTCGGCGAGCTGCTGGGCGCCGTCGAGGTCCAGGGCACCCTCAGCCGTGAAAGGGGTGACCATCGCGCACAGGGCGCGGCCGAAGGGTGTCGGTGTCCGAGTCGGCGTCGGTGGTGTCGTCATGCGAGTAGTCTCGGCGGGTTGTCTTTGAAGCTCTACTTAATTCTCCTATCGGGTATTTGTAAGACCTGCTACGCGGAGTGTTAGGCCCTAGTGCCAACTCGGGCCCCCATGAGTCACCATGGCCGGAACGGTCACCGAACAGCAGTCATGGGAGGCGTCATGAGGCTCGGCAAGGCACTCGCCACCGGTGTCGCGGAGGAGCAGGTTCCCGTCCAGGAGGAGGAACTCCAACTGCCTGACGAAGTGCGGGAGTTGGAAGCCTCCGTCGAAGAGGTCCCGGTCGCCCGATGAGGCTGCGGCTCCCCGAGGAACGTCCGGCGGAGCCGCCGACCGGATACAAGATCGCCCACCCGGTGCTGTCCCAGGACGGCACCCGGGCCGGGTTCACCGGGGTGTCGCTGGGCGGTGCGCTGCCGTACGGAGTCCTCGCCGACGCGTCCTGCGTCTACGGCCTGCGACACCGTGCGCCGCACCGCCGCTGCGACTGCGGCTTCCACTGTGTGCACGACCGGGCGACGGCGGAGGGGCTGCTGTGCACCGGCGAGCACCGGTCGGCCGTCCTGCTCGACGTCACCGTCCTCGGTGCCTACATCCGCTTCGAACTCGGCTTCCGGTACGCCCGTCAGCGGGTGCGTGTCGCGACCGTCGGGCCCTGCGCCTGCGGCGCGGTCGCCGTCGCGTTCGCCGACGCCGGCTGGGGCAGGCCCGGTTGGCTCGGCCTGGCCGCCGCGTGCGCGGGCTGCGTACGAGGGCGTACGTCCGTGTCGCTCGCCGGGTTCGCCCGGCTGGCCGGGGACGGGCTTCGGGTCGTCGCGGGGAGCGTTGGCGGCGCGGTGGCGGGTGCCGCCGGTCAACTCGGCTCCGCCGAAGGGCTCGGGGTGCCCGAACTCGTCGCCGAGGCCGCGCTGTTGCAGGCCCGGCTCGACTGGTTCCAGAGCCAGTTGGCGGGGCTGGAGGAAGGGGGGTCTGGCAACGGGCCCAAGGGGTAAGGGAGTTGGCCTCGGCTTCCAATAGGGCTTGACCTCAATCATGGTCGAGGTCGGAGGCTGGTCGGCGTACACACGTTGCCGACCAAACGGAGGCCGTCATGGCCCGTCGTACCCACACGCACCCCGATCTCACCCGCCCGGACGCCCCGGCGCCCTTCTTCAGCACCTGGCGGGTCGGTA
The DNA here is from genome assembly GCF_053599695.1 of Streptomyces sp. NPDC000878. Taxonomy (NCBI): domain Bacteria; kingdom Bacillati; phylum Actinomycetota; class Actinomycetes; order Kitasatosporales; family Streptomycetaceae; genus Streptomyces; species Streptomyces sp. NPDC000878. The sequence continues at coordinate 25,887 of NZ_JBSFMT010000021.1, forward strand.
CGCCCGAGCGGCAGCGGGAGACCGTCGAGGCCATCGCCGCGACCTGGGAGCGCCGGGCCTGGCCCGCCGAGGGAGGGCTCGGCTACTACGTCTACGCCGGGCACGACGGGACCACCCTCCTCCACCACTCCCAGTGGGCCCGCGAACAGGACTACGAGGCCTTCGTCAAGACCCAGCGGCAGGAGCGCGTCGACGAGATCGACACCGCCGTACCGGGGATCGAGCGGGTCGCCCTCGACCGGTACCGGAGGTACCGCAGTCGGGAGCGGGTCGCCGGTGACACGCGGGTGGCCGGGCTCGTCGTGCTCGTCCGGATCGACTTCGTGGAGGGGGCTGTTGAGCAGCGGCGTCCCTGGGTCGATCTGGTGCTCGACGCCCTCGTCGAGCCGCCGGAGAGCGACCGCGGGCTCATCTCCGCGCACTTCCACCTCAGCCAGGACGGCACCCACGTCCTGAACTACGCCGAGTGGGAGAGTGCGGAGTCCTACGACGCCGCCATCGCCGCGCCGGGGGAGGGCATCGGCTCGCCCGACCCTGAGTGGGAGCGCATCCGGACGTATCCCGCGGTGAAGGAGTTCACGGCCCGCCGGTACTCGTACGCCCTGGGGCTCGTCCCTGAGTGATCCGGGCCTCGCGCCAGCCTCTCACCGAATACTTTTCTCCCCTGGACAAAAAAAGTGTTCGGTGAGACGGTGGAGCCATGTTGGACGTCACCGTGATCGAGGACCCGGCCGCCGCCGCCGTCTCGCTGGACCCCATAAGGGGCCGGCTGCTCGCCGAGCTGGCCGCCGGGCCCGCGTCGGCCGCCATGCTGGCCGGCCGGGTCGGACTGCCCCGACAGAAGGTGAACTACCACCTCAAGGCGCTGGAGCGGCACGGACTGGTCGAGCTGGCCGGGGAGCGCCGCAAGGGCAATGTGACCGAGCGGCTCATGCAGGCGACCGCCGCGTCGTACGTCATCTCGCCGCTCGCCCTGGCCGCCGTACAGCCCGATCCCGACCGCTTCCGGGACCAGCTCTCCGCGCGCTGGCTGCTGGCGGTCGGGGCGCGGCTCGTGCGGGATGTCGGGGCGCTGATCACCGGCGCGACGAAGGCCCGCAAGGGGCTCGCCACGTACGCGCTGGACGGCGAGGTGCGATTCGCCTCGGCGGGTGAACGGGCCGCGTTCGTCGAGGAGTTGACGGCGGGGGTGGCCGCGCTGGTGCGCAAGTACGACTCGCCGGATGCCGACGGTGGCCGTGACCACCGGATCGTCGTGGCCGTCCATCCCACGCTCAAGCAGACCGAGTTGGAATAGTCAGGAGTTCGTCATGTCCAAAGAGTTCGAGATCGTCCGGGAGTTCGAGGTCGACGCCACTCCGGAGCAGGTGTGGGCGGCGGTCACCAGCGGAACCGACGGCTATCTGTGGCCGATGGAGCCGCCCGAGCCCAGGGTCGGCGGAAAGGGGCCCTTCGGGTCGACGGTCACCGCCTGGGACCCGCCGCACCGCTACACCAACCGCGTCGAGGACGTCGAGGGGATGTCCGAACAGACCCTCAACCAGCTCGACTACACCGTCGAGCCGCGCGACGAGGGCCGCCGCGCCTGGGTGCGGTACGTGCACAGCGGGATCTTCGTCGACGACTGGGACAACCAGTACGACGGTGCCGCCAAGCACACCGACTTCTATCTGCACACCCTGCGCGAGTACCTCACCCACTTCGCGCCCCGGCCGGCCGCCTTCGCCACCTTCGACGGGCCCGAGGGTTCCAAGGCGCCCGATGCGCTGGCCGTCGTCGCGCGGGCGCTGGGTCTTGGGGAGGACGTGGCCGCGGGTGCGCGGGTGACTGTCCAGGGGCCCGACGTGTTCGAGGCCGTGGTCGACTTCCGGGACCCGTACTTCATCGGGCTGCGGACGGACCGGGGGCTGACCCGTATCTTCGGGCGCAACCACTGGGGTTACCCCGTCGGCATCTCCCTGCACGACTTCACGCCGGGCGCCGAGACCGGCGACATCAAGGAGTGCGAGGCCGAGTGGCAGGCCTGGCTGAACGGCGTGTTCAACCAGGCCTGAACCACTGGGAGTCACGGCTGGTTACGGCTTGAAGCGCAGCACCTGCGGGTCGTGGTCGCTGATCTGGTCGTTGAACTCCGAGTTGATGTGCACGGAGTCGTAGTCGAAGTCACAGCCACGGCTGATCGACGGGCTGACCAGGATCTGGTCCAGGACCTGACTGTTGCCCTGGTAGTCGTAGGTGTAACGCTCGCTCTTCGGCAGCGACTTGATCGCCGACCACAGCGCGCCGCCGTCCTCCAGCAGCTCGGTGGTGTCGGAGAACTCGAAGTCGTTGATGTCGCCGAGCGTGATCACGTGCGCGTTCTTCTGGACCTTCAGGATGTCCTTGACGAACGTGTTCACCGCGGTCGCCTGGAGGTGACGCTGGGTCTCCGAGCTGCGCGTCGGCGGCTGGTACTGCGCGGTGAGGCCCTGGTCGCCGCCCTTCGAGGAGAAGTGGTTGGCGATCAGGATGACGGTCTTGCCGCGGAAGACGAACTCGCCCGCGAGCGGCTTGCGGCTGTTCGTCCAGGCCGCGTCGGCCGGGTCGATCCGGCCCGGGGAGAGCGTCAGCGCCGCCTTGCCGTGGTCCTTGGTGACACCGGTGGCGGTCGTCGCGTCGCCGCCCGCGCGGTCGGTGAAGGAGACCCGCGCCGGGTTGAACAGGAACACCTGGCGGATGTTGCCGCCGGGCTCGCCGCCGTCCGCGAGGTCGACCGGGTCGATGGAACGCCAGTCGTACGTCGGGCCGCCTGCGGCCACGATCGCGTCGATCAGCTTCTGGACCGTCTGGTCGGCGGCGACCGTGCCGTCCTTCGTCGCGCCGTTGTTGTCCTGGATCTCCTCCAGGGACACGATGTCGGGCGACTGCAGGTTGTGCACGATCGCGGCGGCGTGCTCCTCGAACGTGGCGTCGGACGGGTCGAGGTTCTCGACGTTGTACGTCGCCACCGCCAGCTCGTTCCGCGACTGCTTGCGGGTCGTCTCGCGCTCCAGGCCGCCCTGCTTCAGGGTGCCGATCTCGTTGGCGACGAGGGTGTAGCCACCGAACTGGTTGTAGTCCAGCGGGCCGGTGGTGGTGCCGGTGAGGCTGTCGCCGACGTTCGCCGCCGGGAAGTCGGCGACCGCGCCCAGGGACTGGATCTGGATCCGGCCGGTGTTCTGCGAGGTGTACGAGCCGTACACCGTGCCGCCACGGCGGTTGGAGTTCTCGCGCGGCTTCACCGTGACCCACAGCTCGGTGTACGGGTCGGTGGCGGTGACCACACGGGCGTCCTTGACCTGGACGTTCATGCCCTCAAGGGACTCGTAGTAGTCCAGGGCGTACTTCTTGGGCTGCAGCGTCAGCGCGTTCACCGAGCCGCTCGCGGCGGTGTCGCCGGCCGGGGTGTAGGCGGCCGGCACGGATCTGGCGTCGACGACCGTCGGGGCCGGGACCGCGTTGCCGCTGGAGACGACGGTGACCGTCGGCTTGACGATCTCCGTCAGCGCCTGGTTGCCGGTCGAGGTGCCGCCGGGCACGTACTCCGAGACCGTGCCGGTGACGGTGACCGAGTCGCCGACGGCGACGGTCGGCTTCGAGCTGGTGAAGACGAAGACGCCCTCGCTGGTGGCCGGGTCGGCGTCCGGGGCCGTGTCCTGGATCCAGAAACCGCGCGACGAACCGTAGGTACGGACGCCGGTGACGATTCCCGCCACGTCCGTGACCTTCTCACCCGCGAGCGGGGACAGGCGCGTGGTGCCCTGGATGTCATGAATGCGCACGGTGTCGGCCTGCGCGGACGACGGAATCACCACCAGGGTGGCGACCGTGGAACAGACGGCGGCGACAGTGAGCGCGCCGAGGCGCGCGGAAGACTTGCTCGGCAACGGGATCCCTCCGGGGACAAGCATGGGTGCCGGGACGAAGGTGGTGAAGAAGGTGACAAGGGTGGTGCCGTGGGGGGAACGCGGCCTGCTGGGCGGCTGGCGACGCGCGTAGACATCCGGTGAACACCCGGTACGAAAGGCTCCGCACCGAAGGCTCGTGCACCGGGCGATCGACAGTGAACGCCCGGCTTGGGAGAACAGTGAACACGATGGAACACGGCGGAAGGCAAGGGGATGCGGTGAACCGATATCCACTCGACGCCCACTCGACTTCCACTCACTTCTACGCGCGTCAATCTCCTGCCTGGTCAGGCCACTTGTCAAGGTTTCAGCCATCTACCGCCTTTGGCAGGTTCATGAACCGGGCGGCATGGTGCCAAATCCGTCTAGGCTGAGCGGCTGAGTCGTACGGCCTTCAACACAACGCCGTACGGTCGTCAGACGCCGTCGTCGGACTTCGGATGCGTACCGGATGCGTACCGGGAGCCGCCGTACGGCCCTTCGGGCGCCTGAGGAGAAAACAGCCGATGTCAGACAGCTCCCCCCTGCCGCCGGTGCGACTGCACTCCGAAGCGGAGTTGGCGCGGGACGCGCTCGCCGCCCCGCTGGTTTCCCGCGCCGTCCGGCTCGCCCGCTGGGCCGGACCGGACACCCGGGTCGGGGCCGGTGGAGAACTCGTCGAGGAGCAGCTGCCGGCCGCGGCGGAGGCGCTGGGGCTGATCGGGGGCCAGGGCGCCGGGGAGGCTCTCACGGTCGAGGACGCGCTCGCGCACGCCAGTGAGGCGTGGCGGGTCGCCGTGGACAGCGGGCTCGTCGAGGTCGTCGACGAGGACGAGGGCACCGTCACGGCGGGCGAGGACCTGGCGCTGCTCACCGCCGGGGCACCGCACGACGTGCTCGCGGTCTGGCTCGCGGCGCTGGAGACCGTCCTCGCCGACGCGAGCGTGCCCGACCTCGACGATCTCGTCGACGCCATGGACGAGGGCGCCGAGGTCGACTTCTCCCAGCTGGACTGGGACCCCGAGGCGGAGGCCGACCTCCTCGACGGGGTGCTCGCCAACCTGTACCTGCTGACCGTCAGCGAGGGCGGCCCCGCCGACAGCCCGGTGCCGCTGCCCGCGCTGGCCGCCTCCATGGTCGTACCGAGCGACATGAGCGAGCCCACCAACGACGTCCTGGAGCAGGTCTCGGACACGATGATGCGCCTCGACGACCAGTTCCGGCTGCTCGAACCCATCGGGCTCGTCGCCTACCGGCCCGTCGACGAGGCGCTCATGGCGGACACCGACGAACCCGCCGAGGGCGCGCTCACGGGCGACGACACCGACGTCTCCCGCTACGGCATGGTCCGGCTGACCCCGCTCGGCCTGTACGGCGTACGGGCCCGGCTGCTGGAGTCCGGCTTCGCGGCGCCCGCCGTCGGAGACCTCGCCGACAAGGGTGCGGACGCGCTGCTCGACGGCACGGCGGCCTTCCCCGCGACGGCCGCGCAGGCCGAGACCGAACAGTGGCTGGCGCGTCGCGAACCCCTCGCCGCGGCACGGGAGTTGCTCGCGGCGGCGCGGGGCGCGGACGCGGGTGGGCCACTGCGGCGGCTGCTCTGCCAGCAGGCCCTGTCCCTCGTCGGTGCCGAGGCCGAGCCCGCGCTGCGCGAGGTGCTCGACGACGCGGAGCTGGGTGGTCTCGCGCGGGTCTGGCTCAGCGAGCACGGCGTGCCGGACGTGCCGGCTCCGTCCGAGGCGATGGTGTTCTGGCTGACCATCGACACGGTGGCCGCGCAGCTGGCTGCCGAGGGCAACTCGGCGGAGCTGCGTGGGCTGGTGGAGGGGTTGGCCGAGCAGCACGGGGGTTTCTTCGAGGCGGCCTGGCGGGTGGGGCATCCGGCTACGGCGGATGTGCTGGAGGCGATGGGGCGGTTGCATCCGGACAAGCGGGTGGCTAAGGAGGCGCGTAAGGCTGCGTTCAAGGCGCGGTCGCAGCAGGGGGGGTGAGCGGTGCGGAGTCTGTGAGGGGTGCTGCGGACCGGCCCCGGCTGCGGGTGCGTTGTGGCTTGTCGCGCAGTTCCCCGCGCCCCTGTCGGCGCTGCCCCTGCGGGGCAGCTGCCTCTGGGGCGTCGTCCTGCGTTCAACTCGTGTTCAAGCGTGGGCGGGACGGTTGCGGTCGGCTCGTCCACCGTCACAGGAGACATCACCATGTCGCTCACCCGTAGGGACTTCGGCAGGAACTCCGCGATCACCTCGGCCGGGGTCGTGCTGGCCGGCAGTGTCGGCGCCCTTGCCACCGCGCCGAACGCCCTCGCGTCCACGGAGACGGCCGAGTCGGCGGACCGGCACGGGCATGGCGGGGTCGGCTACGGGCCGCTGCTGCCCGACCCCAAGGGGCTGCTGGCGCTCCCCGCCGGATTCTCGTACCGCGTGATCACGTACAGCGGGAAGACCAAGCTGGAATCGGGGGAGATCACCCCGTCCAACCACGACGGCACCGCCGCCTTCGCGGGCCCGCGCGGTACGACCCTCCTCGTCAACAACCATGAGCTGAAGGGCCCGCGCGCCAACTGGAAGTACCCGGTGCCGCTCACCGAGGGCCTGGTGTACGACCCCGCCGCGTCCGGTGGCTGCACGGTCGTCGAGGTGCGTCCCGGCGGTCAGGTCGCCGAGTGGGTCGGTATCGCCGGTACGTCCACCAACTGCGCGGGCGGCAGCACCCCTTGGGGCACCTGGCTCACCTGCGAGGAGAACTCCGACCGGGCCGGGGTCAACGGCATGACCAAGGACCACGGGTACGTCTTCGAGGTCGACCCCTGCGACAAGCGCGCCAACAAGAACCCCAAGCCCCTGAAGTTCTTCGGGCGTTACGACCACGAGGCCGTCGTCATCGACCCCAAGCGCGGCCACGCCTACCTCACCGAGGACGCTGCCGCGCCCAACGGCCTTCTCTACCGCTGGACTCCGCCGCAGCACTTCCACTACGGCCACGGCACCTTCCGCACCCTCTCCGACACCGCCGGCACCCTCCAGGCGCCCAAGTGCTTCGACTCCGCGGGCAAGTTCGTCGACGACCTCTCCCGCGCCACGAAGATCGGCACGGTGTACGGCGTCGACTGGGTCGACGTACCCGACCGCGACGGCAAGTCGGTCGACGTGCGCAAGCAGTTCGGCACCGGGGAGATCACCCGGGCCCGCAAGCTCGAAGGCATGTGGTGGGGCGACGGCGGCACCTACGTCGTCTCCTCGTACGCCCGTGACGAGAGCCCCGTCCAGCACGACGGCCAGGTCTGGTTCTACGACCCCAGGCGCCGCACGCTCACCCTGAAGGTCCTGCTCGGCGTGAACCCCGACCCGTCCGTCGACGGCGCCTTCGACGGCCCCGACAACATCACCGTCTCCCCGTACGGCGGCCTGATCATCGCCGAGGACGGCGAGGGCATCCAGCACCTGTTCGGCGCGACGGACAGCGGACGGACGTATCCGATCGCCCGCAACGAACTCAACGCCGGTACTGAAGACGAGCCCGAATACAGCGAGTTCACGGGCGTGACGTTCTCGCCCGACGGCAAGACTTTGTACGCCAACATCCAGACGCCGGGGATCATGCTGGCCATTACGGGGCCCTGGAAGCGGCAGAAGCGCGGTTGATTAATTCGCTCGCCGGGCGTGTGCTGCGCCTCCTACAGTGAGATCACAACGTCACGCACCTCCCGGTGCGAAGGCTGCGGCTACTTCTCTTTCAAAGAATCCAGGCCGCCGCCGACTTGATCTCGGGAGGCGCAGCAATTGGTGGGTGACCGGTGCGCAGGCAGCGGATACTTCGGGAACTGGTGGGGTTGACTCCTCATGCGGGTTCGAATCCCGTCATCGGCTCAGGGCCGGTGTGGCGGAACGGAAGACGCGCCAGTTTATAAGCAACCGTCGCCGATTTCGATCTCGGTCACCTTCCTATTGCTGTGCCTCCCCTCCACAACAACCGTTCCACGCACGAAGTGCCGGCGAATGGGGGGGAATTCATCATGGCGCGATTCAACACCAAGGCCACCAAGGCGCAGCCCACTTCGCGGGTCACCTCGACGGGGCGGGTGCTCCGTACGTACGAGGGCGGCCGTGGCCGTGAGCGGGACGAGCGTTCGGAGCTTTTCCTGCTGTCGCTCGCCAACTTCGTTGCCCAGAAGACCTTCTACGAGAGCGGCGAGGACCGGGACGACCGGTTCGGCGCGCTCGTCCGCCGGCTCGCCGTCACCGACCCGGCGTGGACGGCCGGTCTGCTCGGCTGGCTGCGCGGCGAGGGCAACCTCCGTACGGCCGCCATCGTGGGCGCCGCCGAGTACGTGAAGGCGCGCCTCGACGCGAACGTCACCGACGGCCCGACCAACCGGCAGGTCATCGACTCCGTACTGCGTCGCCCGGACGAGCCCGGCGAGCTGCTCGCCTACTGGACCTCCCGGTACGGCCGGAACATCCCCAAGCCCGTCAAGCGCGGTGTCGCCGACGCCGTACGTCGGCTCTACAGCGGCAAGTCGCTGCTGAAGTACGACACCGCGTCCAAGGGCTACCGCTTCGGCGACATCCTCAACCTGGTGCACGCGGCGCCGGACCCGGACAAGCCGTGGCAGGGCGAGCTGTTCCAGTACGCGCTGGACCGGCGGCACAACCCGGACACGGCCGTCGTCCCCAAGTCGCTGCCCGTGCTCACCGCACACCGTGACCTGATGGCGCTGCGGCCCGCCAAGCGTCGCAAGGTCGTGACCGGGGCGCGGGGCGCCGAGCGGTTGGCGGACGCGGGTATGACCTGGGAGGCGCTGGCCGGCTGGCTGCAGGGGCCGATGGACAGGGCGGCCTGGGAGGCGGTCATTCCGTCCATGGGGGCGATGGCACTGGTCCGGAACCTGCGGAACTTCGACGAGGCGGGGGTGAGCGACGAGGTCGCGGCGCGGGTCGCGGCGAAGATCAGCGACCCGGCCGAGGTCGCGCGCTCGCGGCAGTTCCCCTTCCGGTACCTCGCCGCGTACCGCCACGCGCCCTCGCTGCGCTGGGCGTACCCGCTGGAGCAGGCGCTCGGCCACTCGCTGGCCAATGTGCCGGCGCTGGGCGGGCGGACGCTGGTCCTCGTCGACCGCTCGGGATCGATGTTCTACTCCCGGCTGTCCGAGCGCTCGGAACTCACCCGGGCCGACGCGGCGGCGATCTTCGGCTCGGCGCTCGCACTGCGGGCGGCGGACGCGGATCTCGTCGAGTTCGGTACGTCGAGCAAGCGCGTGACGTACCGCAAGGGCGAGTCGGTGCTGAAGATCCTGGACCGCTTCGGCGACCTGGGCGGCACCGACACGACCGAGGCGGTCCGGCGCCACTACAGGAAGCACGACCGGGTGCTGATCGTCACCGACGAGCAGTACGCGTACAGCCGGCACGGTGATCCGACCCAGCAGGTGCCGGCCGACGTGCCGGTCTACACCTGGAACCTCGCCGGGTACCGGCCGGGCCACGGCCCGTCGGGGGCGGCCAACCGGCACACCTTCGGGGGGCTCTCGGACGCGGCGTTCCGGATGGTTCCGCTGCTGGAGAGTGCGCGGGACGCGGACTGGCCGTGGGTCGGCTGAGTCGCGCTTGAAGTGAGCTGCGTGAGCTGCGTGGGGTGTGGCCCGTACTTCGGTGCGGGCCACACCCTTGTGCGTCCGCATGACTGACATCTAACATTTCAGTTGTGGAGGCGATAGGACCAGCGATACGACCCGTCCCCCGGACCCTGCTCAGGGACCGGGCGTACTCAGCGATTCGGGACGCCATCGTCGCCGGGGAGATCGAGCCCGGGGCGGTGGTGCGTGATGCCGAGCTGGCGGAGCGGCTCGGGTTGTCCCGGGCGCCCGTGCGGGAGGCGTTCTCGCGGCTTGTCGACGAGGGGCTGCTGGAGAGCAAGCCGCAGAGCTATACGCGGGTGACTCCCGTCGTGGCCGCCGAGGTGCGGGACGCCGCCGCCGTGGTCGGGGCCATGCACGAGTTGGCGGTGCGGGTGGCCGTACCCCGGTTGCGGGGCACGGACGTTGACGTCATGCGGGCCGCCAACGCGCGGTTCGCCGCCGCCGTGCGCGTCGGTGACGTGGATGCCGCCCTGCACGCCGACGACGAGTTGCACGACGTGCTCGTGCGCGTCAGCGGCAACCGGGCCGCAGCGGCCACCGTCGCCCGCTACACCCCTCTCATCCGCCGGCTGGAACGGCGGCGCTTCGGGGAGGGCGGCAACTGCCGTTCGGCCGGGCTGCACGAGCAGCTGATCGAGGCCTGCGCGGCGGGTGACGCGGACAGTGCGGTCCGGGTCACCGCGGAGATCTGGCGAGGCCTGGAGCAGCTCGCCGACGAAGCCGACCAAGAGGCTCACTGATACCGGGAGGAACCCCATGTCCCTTTCCTCGTACGAGCGTTACCCCCTTCTCTTCGGGCCCTCGCCCGTGCACCCTCTGGAGCGGCTCACCGCGCATCTCGGTGGTGCCGCCCTCTGGGCCAAGCGGGAGGACTGCAACTCCGGTGTGGCGTACGGCGGAAACAAGACCCGCAAGCTGGAGTACCTCGTCGCCGACGCCCTGGCCCAGGGATGCGACACGCTCGTCTCGATCGGCGGGGTGCAGTCCAACCACACCCGTCAGGTCGCGGCCTGTGCTGCGCGTGCTGGGCTCAAGTGTGTTCTGGTTCAGGAGAGTTGGGTGGAGTGGCCCGACTCCGTCTACGACAAGGTCGGCAACATCCTGATCAGCCGGCTCGCCGGGGCGGATGTGCGGTTGGTGCGTGCCGGGTTCGGGATCGGGTTCAAGGAGAGCTGGGAGCTGGCGCTGCGGGAGGTGGAGGAGGGTGGCGGCAAGCCGTACGCCATTCCCGCCGGTGCCTCCGACCATCCGCTGGGCGGGCTCGGGTTCGCCGGGTGGGCGTACGAAGTCGCCGAGCAGGAGAGGGAGTTGGGCGTCTTCTTCGACACCGTCGTGGTGTGCTCCGTGACCGGGTCCACCCAGGCCGGCATGGTCGCCGGGTTTGCCGCGCTGGAGGAGGCGGGCGGGCGGTCACGGCGCGTGCTCGGCATCGACGCGTCGGCGGCGCCCGCCCGGACCAAGGAGCAGATCGCGCGGATCGCCCACAACACCGGTCAACTCATCGGCCTCAAGCGGGAGTTGACCCAGGCCGACGTCGAACTGGACGACCGCTACCACGCCGGTGTGTACGGGATCCCCGACGACACGACCCTGGACGCGATGCGGCTCGCCGCCCGTACGGAGGGGATGGTCACCGATCCCGTGTACGAGGGGAAGTCGATGGCCGGGATGGTCGATCTCGTGGCGCGCGGGGAGATCGGGCGGGAGTCCACTGTGCTGTACGCGCACCTGGGCGGGCAGCCCGCCTTGAACGCGTACAGCGCGCTGTTCTAGTTCGTTGTTCTGGTGCGTCGTTCTGGTTCGTCGCTAGGCCTTCGCGTTCCAGGAGCGCGGTTCCGTTGTGGTGAAGGCGAGTTCGGCGAAGCGTTCGCCCATGCGGCGGTGCGTTGCCGCGTCTGGGTGGAGCTGGTCGGGGAGGGGGAGTTCGGCGAAGTCGGACTCGCCGTAGAGGGCCCGGCCGTCGAGGTGGTGGAGGTTCGGGTCCTCTGCCGACCGCTGTTTCACGATGCTGGACAGCTCCTCCCGGATGACGTTGAGCGTCAGTTTTCCGGCGGCGCGCTCGGCGGGGTCGCCCATGGGCTGGAAGCGCAGTTGACCGGCGTCGAGGGTGCTGAGGTCCAGGGCGGTGGGGCCGGGGGTGTCCTCGTGCATGGGGCAGTAGAGGGGCGAGACGACCAGGAGCGGTGTGGTGGGGTGGCCCTCGCGGATGGTGTCGAGGAAGCCGTGGACGGCCGGGGTGAAGGCGCGCAGCCGCATCAGATCGGTGTTGACCAGGTTGATGCCGATCTTGACGCTGATCAGGTCGGCGGGGGTGTCGCGCATCGCGCGGGCGGTGAACGGGTCGAGCAGGGCGCTGCCGGCCAGGCCCAGGTTGATCAGCTCCACGCCACCGAGGGAGGCGGCGAGCGCGGGCCAGGTGGTCGTGGGGCTCGCGGCGTCCGAGCCGTGGCTGATCGAACTGCCGTGGTGCAGCCAGACTTTGCGGCCCTCGTTCGGTGGGGGTACGGGTATGGGTTCGGTGGGGGAGTTGGTGCGGAGGGCTACGAGTTCGGTCGTTTCGTTGTGCGGCAGCCAGATCTCGACGTCCTTCATGCGGTCGGGTAGATCGGTGAAGCGGAGGGTTCCGGGTTCTCCGGGGCGGTGTTCGGCGGTTCCGGCGGTCATGTCGATGGTGATCGTGTTGCCGGTCCGCACGCTGCCCTGGCCGGCCTGGCGGCCGTCGACGAGCAGGTCGTACACGCCGTCCGGGCGGGGCGGGGCGCCCACGTAGGTGCGCTTGGTGGGCAGCGTGTCCAGTTCGACGGAGGTCGCCCGGGTGCGGAAGACCAGTCGTACGCCTGAGGGTTGGGCCTCCGCCATGGCGAGTTGGGGGTCCGTGTTCTGGGCGCGGGCCCAGGCGGGCAGGCGGTGGGGGAGTACGCCGTGGGGGGTGTGTTCCAGGTCCAGGGCGCCGCGTATGAGGTCTGCGGTGATGGGGGTGTGCGTGGTGGCGGGCTCGGTGGTCCACTCGGGTTCGGTGTGCATGTCCGTCCTCGGCCTGGGGGTCAGCGGGTAGACCTGGGGGTCAACGGGTGGAAGGGGCCGGCCAGTTGCGGAGCAAGGCGTCGAGGGCGTCCATGGTCCGGGTCCAGGTCTCCTGGGAGTCGGGGGCGCTGTGGCTGAAGCCGCCTGCCAGCTCCAGGCTGACGTAGCCGTGGAAGACGCTGCCCAGGAGGCGGACCGCGTGGGTCTGGTCGGGCTCCGTGAGGTCGTAGCCGCGCAGGATCGCCCGGGTCATCTGGGCGTGCAGGACGCCCGCACTCGCCGCCGCAGTCTCGGGGTCGAGTCTCATCCGGGTGGCGGCGGCGCGGCCGGGGTGTTCCCGGGCGTAGTCGCGGTAGACGTTCGCGAAGGCGGTCAGGGCGTCCTTGCCCGCGCGTCCGGCCACGGCGTCGGCGGCCCGGTCGGCGAGTTCCTCCAGGGCGAGGAGGGCGATCCTGGTCTTGAGGTCGTGGGTGTTCTTCACGTGCGAGTACAGACTCGCGACCTTGACGTCGAAGCGCCGGGCGAGTTCCGAGGCGGTCACCTGGTCGAAGCCGACCTCGTCGGCGAGGTCCGCTCCGGCTCTGGTCAGGCGTTCCGTGGTCAGTCCTGCGCGTGCCATGACCTTCCTCCTGTTCGGCCTGCCCCCGGGTTGGTGGCTAACGCCATTATGCTTTTGCCTAAAGCGTTTAGGCAAATTAGCCTGCCGTTATGGAACCGCTGACTGAGCAAGAGATCCGTGCCGCGTTCGTGAACTGCACGAAGGGTGAGGCGCGGCGCCTGTCCGTGCCGCGTGATCTGGCCGATCGGCCCTGGGCGGACCTGGACTTCCTGGGGTGGCGGGATCCGCAGGCCCCTGACCGTGCCTATCTCGTCACCGAGCTGGACGGTCGTCTGTCCGGTCTTGTCCTGCGCAGCGCGGCGCCCGCCTTCGGGCAGACGCGGCGCAGCATGTGCTCGATGTGTCTGACCTCGCACACGGGTGGCGTTTCGCTGATGGTCGCGCCGCGGGCGGGGAAGGCCGGGAAGCAGGGGAACTCGGTGGGGGCGTACATGTGTGGTGACCTGTGCTGCTCGCTGTATGTGCGCGGCAGGAAGGAGGCGGGGGCCGGGGCGCGGCTCCACGAGACGATCACTCTGGAGGAGAAGATCCGGCGGACCGTGGGGAACTTTGCCGCGTTCATCGCCAAGGTGACGGCTTGAGGGCTTGAACGGGGTGGCGGTGTCGCCCCACGGTCCGCTTCTGTGCGTGGTTGTGCTCGCTACAGCGCCTGCGCTGCCGGCTTCACCATGCCCCTGACCGTGCGGGACTTCACGAAGTCGCCGATCGCCGTCATCTCCCACTCGCCCGAGAACTGCTTGATCATCTTCGCCATGATCACGCCCGTCTGCGGTTCGGCGCTGGTCAGGTCGAAGCGGACCAGTTCCTCGCCCGTCGCGGCGTCCAGGAGACGGCAGTACGCCTTCGCCACCTCCGTGAACTTCTGGCCGGAGAAGGAGTTGACCGCGAAGACAAGGCCGGTGACCTCCTGGGGGAGGCGGCCCAGGTCGACCACGATGACCTCGTCGTCGCCGCCGCCCTCGCCCGTGAGGTTGTCGCCGGAGTGCTTGATCGCGCCGTTCACGATGGAGAGCTTGCCGAAGTAGCAGCTGTCGATGTGGTTGCGCTGCGGGCCGTACGCGATGACCGACGCGTCCAGGTCGATGTCCTTGCCCCGGTACGCCGGCTCCCAGCCGAGGCCCATCTTGACCTGCGAGAGGAGCGGCTGGCCGCCCTTGACCAGGGAGACGGTCTGGTTCTTCTGGAGGCTTACGCGGCCCTTGTCGAGGTTGATCTTGCCGGCGCCGAGGGTGGGGGCGGGGGGAGCCGGGGGTGCGGCGGGGGCGGGCGGCGGGGAGACCGAGCCGAGGGTGGGGGTGGGCGGTGCCGCCGGGGGTGCCGGGGGCTGGACCGGGGTCGGCTGTGCGGCCGGGGCCGCGGCCGGTGCCGGTTCCTCCACGCTCACGCCGAAGTCCGTGGCGATGCCGGCCAGGCCGTTCGCGTAGCCCTGGCCCACCGCGCGGGCCTTCCAGGCGCCGTTGCGGAGGTAGATCTCGACGATCACCAGTGCCGTTTCCGAGCCGAGCTGTGGGGGTGTGAACGTGGCCAGTACGGAGCTGTCGGCCGCGTTGCGGATCGTGGCCGTCGGTTCGATGCCCTGGAAGCTCTGGCCTGCGGCGTCCGGGCTTGCCGTGACGACGATCTTCTCGATGCCCGGGGGGACGGCCGTGGTGTCGACCGTGATCGAGTCGGGGGTGGTGCCGCCGCCGGAGCGGTAGGTCACGCCGGGGCCGGTGGGCTGGTTGTAGAAGATGAAGTCGTCGTCTGAGCGCACCTTGCCGTCGGCGGTGAGCAGCAGGCTCGATACGTCGAGCCGCACGGGGGCGGTGACGTCCACCGTCACGCGTGTGGTGGGAAGAGGGATGTTCGAGCCGGGGGTCATAGCTGTCATGCCGAGTGAACGACCGGGCCCGTTTTACCGTTCCCTTACTTGGCGTCCGATTGGGGGAGGGGGGTGCCTGGCGGGTTGTTCTCGCCCCCGCCGCCCCTACCCGTCCCATCCCTGGGGGCTGCGCCCCCAGACCCCCCTTTCGGCCTGAACGGCCTCGTCCTCAAACGCCGGACGGGCTGGAGATGCGGGCCGGCGCTGAAAGATCAAGCCCTGACCGCACCCCTCCAAGCCCTGACCGCAACCTCTAAGCCCCGACCGCAGACTCCAAGCCCTGACCGCAACTCTCCAGCCCCGACCGCAGACTCCAAGCCCTGACCGCAACTCTCCAGCCCTGGCCGCAACCTCTAAGCCCTGACCGCAGACTCCAAGCCCTGACCGCAATCTCTAAGCCCCGGCCGTAACCCTCCAAGCCCGACCGCAGCCCTCCAGCCCCGGTCGGCACCATCCAGCCCGTCCGGCGTTTGAGGACGAGCGCGTTCAGCGCGAAAGGGGGGTTCGGGGGCGGAGCCCCCGAGGATGGGACGGGTAGGGGCGGCGGGGGCGAGGATTCCTCGGGGTGGGTCAGGGGAGCCTTGGGAAGCGGGCCTGCAACGTCCAGATTGCTGGGTTTTCGTCGAGGGACTCGTGGAGGTCCGTCAGGTCGGCCAGGAGGTCGTGGAGGAAGTCGCGTGACTCCTTGCGGAGTTCGGCGTGGGAGAAGGTGAGGGGCGGCTCCTCCGCCGGCATCCAGTCGGACTCGATGTCCACCCACCCGAAGCGGCGCTGGAAGAGCATGCGGTCGGTGGACTCGGTGAAGTCCAGTTCGGCGTACTGGGGGCGGGCGGCGCGGGAGCCCGCGGGGTCCTGGTCCAGCAGTTCCACGATGTCGCACAGCGCCCACGCGAAGTCGAGCACCGGCACCCATCCCCAGGCTGTGGACAGTTCCCGGTCCGCCTTGGTGTCCGCGAGGTAGACGTCACCGCAGAACAGGTCGTGGCGGAGTGCGTGGACGTCCGCGCGGCGGTAGTCGGTCTGCGGGGGGTCCGGGAAACGGTTGGAGAGGGCGTAGCCGATATCGAGCACGGAGGTGATGGTGTCACGGCGGGATTCCCGCCCGGGAACCTGTGCCCTCCGTTGTCCTCCGGAACCGCGAATGTCCTCCGGAACCGCGAAAGCCCCCGGCCCAGACGCAGACTCGCGCTCGGCCAGGGGCTTTTCAGCCGCCGTTACGACTCAGACGTTGACGCCGAAGTCCTGGGCGATGCCCGTAAGGCCCGAGGCGTAGCCCTGGCCGACCGCGCGGAACTTCCACTCCGCGCCGTTGCGGTACAGCTCGCCGAAGACCATCGCCGTCTCCGTCGCCGCGTCCTCGGAGAGGTCGTAGCGGGCGATCTCCGCGCCGCCGGCCTCGTTCAGGATGCGGATGTAGGCGTTGCGGACCTGGCCGAAGTTCTGCGAGCGGTTCTCGGCGTCGTAGATCGAGACCGGGAAGACGATCTTGTCGATGTCGGCCGGGAGGCCGGCGAGGTTGACCTTGATCGCCTCGTCGTCGCCCGCGCCCTCGCCCGTGCGGTTGTCGCCGGTGTGGACGATCGTGCTGTCCGGGGTCTGCTTGTTGTTGAAGAAGACGAAGTGGCCGTCCGAGTAGACCTTGCCCTCCAGGTTGACCGCGATCGCCGAGGCGTCGAGGTCGAAGTCCGTGCCGGTGGTGCTGCGGACGTCCCAGCCGAGGCCCACGGTGACGGCGGTCAGGCCCGGAGCCTCCTTGGTGAGCGAGACGTTGCCACCCTTGGACAGGCTTACAGCCATTGTTGGGAGTCCTTCCCTCGTTTTTGACGTGCGTACGTGCGTGCGGTGACGAAGCTACCGTCACCTCCTTGAACGCCGACGGGGGTACCGAAGGTTCCGCGCGGCTTTACTTTCTTTACCTCCGGTGGCGAAAAGAGGGTGACGTGGACCGGACAGCCGCGCGACCATGGGGGGCATGTCCGGTCCCTACCTCATCCGTGGCTCCGTCTCGCTCCCCGAGGCCGAGCTGATGTGGCGTTTCTCGCGGTCCGGCGGGCCGGGCGGGCAGCACGTCAACACCAGTGACTCCAGGGTCGAGCTGAGCCTCGACCTCGCGAACACCGAGGTGCTGCCCGAGGTGTGGAAGCGGCGCGCCCTGGAGCGCCTCGCGGGGCGGCTCGTCGACGGAGTCGTCACCGTCCGCTCCTCCGAGCACCGCTCCCAGTGGCGCAACCGAGAGACGGCGGCCGTACGTCTGGCCGCCCTGCTCGCCGAGGCCACCGCGCCGCCGCCCAAGCCGCGCACCCCCACCCGTATCCCGCGCGGAATCAATGAACGCCGGTTGCGGCAGAAAAAGGCGCGCGCGGACGTGAAGCGGGGCCGTACCGGACGCGACTGGGGTTAGCGGGACCGGAGTTGGTCGGTAACGGTCGCCACGATCACAAGATCAGTGGATCAGTGGGTGGCGACGGATGAACGATTGCGAATTTCCGAACGGCCGGGAGAAAGAACCGTGGAACGGCCCCGGGAATGAATTTCTCGCGGTGGGATCCGAATCACACCGAAGCCGAGCCGAAGCCCCGGCCTAGGTCAGTTTCAGTACCCCGACCGTCTGGCCGCCGCTCGTCTCGCCGGTCGGGGTGAAGCCCAGGGCCAGATAGAAGGACTCGGGGCCGGTCGGGCCGGGGTGCCAGGTGACGTAGAGGTCGGTGCCCCCGCGGCGGCGGATCTCGGCGGCGACGGACTCGACGGCGAAGCGGCCGTAGCCCTTGCCCTGTTCGGCGGCGGCGATGTTCAGGCGCCAGAGGCCGGAGCGCAGGTCGGTGCCGGTGTCGCCCCAGTTGATGTCGAGGAAGGCCATGAGGAAACCGACGGGCCGCTGGCCGTCGAGGATCAGCCGGGGCCAGGCGGTGCGGGGATGGACGTACGCCTCGGCCAGGGACTTCACCACCGGGTCGACCGCGTGTTCCTGGTCCGGGCGGACCCGTACGGCGACGGCCGCCTCGAAGTTGTCGGAGCTGATCCGCTCCAGCCGGAGCGCGTCGTCGGTCACGTTCGTCATATGGGCAACCTAAGCCGCCCGCTACCGTCGTGACCAGCGAATATCCCGTCAGCCCAACTGCCGGTAGCGGCCCCGGAAGTACGCCAGCGGGCCGCCTTCCGCGCTCGGTGTCGTCGCCGTCAGGACGCGGCCGAGCACCAGGGTGTGGTCGCCCGCCGGGACCCGCTGTTCCGTACGGCACTCCAGGGTCGCCAGGGCGCCGCCCACCAGGGGAGCGCCGGACGCGTCGCCCCGGACGTACGGGATGTCCTCGAAGAGGAGGCGGTCGCTGATGCGGCCCTTCATGGCGAACCGGCCCGCGATGTGCCGCTGGCTCTCGGAGAGGACGGAGACCGCCCACAGGGGCTGCTCGGCGAGCAGGTCGTCCATCCGGGAGCCCTCGCGCAGGCTGACCATGACCAGGGGCGGGTCCAGGGAGACCGACAGGAAGGCGGTCGCCGTCATGCCGACGTCCTCGCCGACGGGCGCCTGGGGGTCGTCCGCGTCGAGGGACGCCTCCCGCGCGGTCACCAGGACCACGCCCGAGGCCAGGCGGGACATGGCGGCGCGGAAGTCGTCGTTGCTCACGCCCCCAGGATGCCCGCCCGACGGGGCAGGGGTGGCATGGGGGGCGGGCGAGGTGGGTACGGCAGGGGGAGTCGGCACACGGGAAACGTATGCGCCGCTCCCGCCCCGCCGCATCGGACCAGCGCCCGAACCCGGACCTAGGACCACCGACCGAGATCCTCGCCAACTCCAAAAGGCCGGTAAAGATCGGGAACGGCCCCGCCGACTTCTTCTCCCCCGTATCCTCGCTCGTAGTATCCGCACAGATACAAAGATTGCGTTCAGTAAACGCACAGGGAGAACCCAGAAACTCCACTCAATTGCTCATCTTTCGCTGTGACTTGAGTCACAGGTGCCCCTTTTTGTTGACCCTGTGTACCGAGTGAGCAGCGCGCTGTGATTCAGTGGCGGAGATGGTGGGACAGGCGGAGGGAGGGCGAATGGAGACCGACCAGGAGCCGTACGTCCGTCTCGCGACCTTGCGGCAGCTGCACCAGGTCATGGCGGACATGAACACCGCGCGCAGTCTGGCGGACACACTCCAGACCGTCGCCGACGGGGTCGTCAACGGCCTCGGGTACGAGCTGGCGTGCGTCAACCTCGTCCGCCCCGACGGCGATCTCGTCGTCGCCGCCCTCGCCGGGAACTCCGCCGCCGAGGCCCTCATCACCGGCCGTGTCGGCTCCCGCGACTCCTGGGAGCGCCGGCTCGCCATGGGCGAGGCCTGGGGCGAACTGGTCTTCATACCGCACACCGAGGGCTGGGTCCTCGACGACGACGACGTCCCGCAGTGGTACACCGACGGCCCCGCCCCGCGCTTCGAGGACGAGTGGCACCCCTCGGACCGCCTCTTCGCCCCGATGTTCACGCCCAGCGTGCCCGGCGGCAGCAGCAGCTGCGGCGAACTGATCGGCGTCCTGTCCGTGGACCGGCCCCGCAACGGCCGCCGGCCGGGCGCATGGGGCAAAGAAGCGCTCCAGATGTACGCCTTTCAGGCCGCGATCGCTATCAGCAACGCACGTCTACGCGCGAATATGCAGCGGGCACTGGTCAGACTCGAACGCGAGCAGCAGGCGCTGCGGGCCAGCGAGGAGAGTTTCCGGCAGGCCTTCGAGTACGCCCCCTCCGGCATGGCCATAGCCGAGATGGGCGGCGACCAGCACGGCCGAATACTGCGCACCAACGACGCCCTGTGCCGCCTCCTGGGCCGCCCCGCCTCCGCGATGCGCCGCTACGCCTTCTCCGACCTCGTGCACCCCGAGGACATCGGCACCCTGCTCCGCACCTCCGCCGAGGGCGGGCGCACCGAACTCCGGCTCTGCCGCCGCGACGGCTCCTACCTGTGGGTGTCACTGCGCAACTCCGTCGTCGCGGACGCCGCCGACGGCCCGCGCTTCCTGCTCACCCACGTCGAGGACATAGAGGAGCGCAAGCGCCGCGAGCTGCAGCTCGCCCACCGAGCCTCCCACGACTCCCTCACCGGCCTGCCCAACTCCGCCGAGCTGCGCTCCCGGCTCAGCGCCCGCCTCTGCCCGCGCCCGCAGTCGGCGGAGCCCGGCCTGGTCGAGTCGGTCGACGCGGCCTACGGCAACACCCAGCCCGACCCGTACGGCCGCAACGACCAGTACACGGCGACGGCGACGCCCGTGGCGGCCGACGGCACGCTCCAGCCGTACGACGCGAACGGCCATGCCTTCGCCTTCCGCGCCGCCCCCGATGTGTACGGCGCCTACGACCACCACGTCCACGCGGTCGCCCCTGAGGGTGAGAAGGACGACGGCACGAAGGGGCTCGCGGTTCTCTTCTGCGACCTCGACGGCTTCAAGTCGATCAACGACCGCTTCGGGCACAACGCCGGCGACGCGGTACTGATCGAGGTGGCCCGGCGGCTCGGCCGCGCCGTGCGCGACGGCGACACGGTGGCCCGGCTCGGCGGCGACGAGTTCGTGGTGCTCGCCGACGGCCTCGGCCGGGCCGACGCCCAGGACCTGGCCGTACGCCTGCGCAACGAGATCATCCAGCCCATCCGGGTCGACGGCCGCGCGATGCGGGTCGGCGGGAGCTTCGGCATCGGGTGGGCGCAGTGCGGGATGACGGCGGACGAGGTCCTGAAGTCGGCCGACGAACGGATGTACGTCGAGAAACGATCTCGTCCCAAACAGCACCGCCGGGCTGGATGATCACCAGGTCAGTGGCCTGACGGTGACCCTGTGCGGGCAGAGTCACCCGTTTGGGGCAGTGGGAGCGGGTAGGCTCGCTATTCGCATTGCATGTTTCGCAGGACCTCGCAAGATCTCGTGGTCCCGCCCCGCAGTAGTCCCACCCGCACCTGTTGAGGAGACCAAGGGATGACGCCCGGCAACAGCGGCGCGAGCACGCCCGAGGACGACGATCCGTTCGGCTACCTGTACGAAGACGGGCGGGCCAACGGCGCCCAGCCGCCGAGCAGCGGCTACGGCTACCCGAACTCGGTCGGCCGGGTGCGGCCGGTCGGCGAGCGTCAGTACAGCCCGTCGACGGGCCCGGGCCAGGCTCCCGGCCAGGGCCAGCAGCCGGCGTACGGCCAGACCGCCCCGACCGCGCAGTACGGCCAGACGGTCCCGCAGCAGCAGGGGGCGTACGGCAGCAGCCCGAACGCCCACTACCAGGCCCCCGAGGCCTTCGGCGGCGGCCCCACGGGTCCCCAGCAGCAGCCCGCGTACAGCGGTGGCAGCGGCAGAGGCGGGCGCGGCGGCGGGCCCAACACCAAGGGGCTGCTGATCGGCGCCATCGCGGTGGTCGCCGCGGTCGTCATCGGCATCGGCGTGGCCATGATGGGCGGCGACGACGACAAGACCGCCGGAGGCGACACCAGCGCGAGCCCGTCGGCCGGGCAGAGCGCCGAGCAGTCCCCGTCGGCCAGCGCCTCGGAGTCCGCCGACGCGGAGCTGCCGACCATCGACGCGAAGGCCCTGCTGCTCGGCGGTGGCGCCAGCGCGGTGTCGGACGTCGACGGCGCGCAGGCCGCCGGCGGTGTCTATGTGGGCAACTTCAACAACGTGGGCGCGTCCGTCACGTGGAACGTGAGCGGTATCGCGAAGGAGGGCGAGTACCGGCTGTACGTCAACTACGGCGTACCCGGCAAGGACGCCTCCGCGACGCTGACGGTCAACGGGACGGCGCAGTCCCGGTCGCTCAACCTGAGCAACTTCGCCAAGGCCGCCGAGGGCGACTATGCGAAGGGGTGGACGAACACGTGGGCGTCCGTCCAGCTGAACAAGGGCACCAACACGATCAAGATCTCCTGCGAGCAGGGGGATCAGTGCGATGTGAATCTGGATCAGTTGTATCTGGCTGCTGCTGAATAAGGGCCGCTTGCTGGGGTTCGGGGTTTCTGGGCTTCGTGCTTCGGCTGCGGGTCGGTGGGGGCTGGTCGCGCAGTTCCCCGCGTCCCTAAGGGGCGTGCCCCTGACGGGGCTGCCCCGATAGGGGCGCCTGCCTAAGCTGCCGTTGCTTCGGTTGTCACCCTTACTCGGCTCAGTAGCTTTTCGTACGTTGGTCTGTCGAACTCGCCCGCCACTGGGGTCGATACCGTTGCCGCCGACAGGGCTGTTGCCCTTGCCAGGCGTTCGGGCCACGGGAGTTGGTCCACGAAGCCCGACAGCAGGCCCGCTGCCGCCGAGTCGCCTGCGCCTGTCGGGTTGCCCCGGACGCGGGTCGGCGGGATCGCTCGCCAGCGGCCCTCCGGGGTCACCGCGAGCAGGCCGTCCGGGCCCAGTGAGGCCACCACCGCCCGTGCACCGCGCCTGCGGACGTCCCGGGTGGCCTGTGACGGCTCGTGGGAGCCGGTGAGTTCGGTGAGTTCGGCGGCGTTCGGCTTGACCACATCGGGGCGGGCCGCCACCCCGCGCCTGAGCGGCTCCCCGCTGGTGTCGAGCAGTACGGGTACGCCGGCTGCCCGTGCGGTGCGGATGAGGTGGGCGTACGCGCCCACCGGCACGCCCGGCGGCAGGCTTCCGCAGAGGGCGACCACGGAGACGGACGGCAGCAGCCCCTCGTACACGCCCTGGAAGGCGGACCACTCGGCCGGGGTGATCTGCGGGCCCGGTTCGTTGAGTTGGGTCGTGTCCGGGGTCAGGCTCGTGGCTGTTTCCTCGACCACCGCTATCGTGCGGCGAGTTGAGCCCGACACCGGGACCAGGGCGTCCAACACACCAGGCGTGGCGGTGAGTTGGTCCTGCACGGCCCGTCCGGCCGGGCCACCCGTGAAGCCGGTGACCGTCACCTCGTGACCGAGGGCCGCCAGGACGCGGGCCACGTTCAGGCCCTTGCCGCCGGGGCGTTCGGTCACCGAGGTGACCCGGTGGGAGGCGTACGGGCACAACTCCCGTACGCGGTACGTGATGTCCAGCGCGGTGTTCAGCGTGACCGTGAGGATCACCGGGGCGGCCCCCTCCCTCGGCACAGGCCGGTTACGGCAGTTGAGGCTTCACTACCCAACTCCCCTTGCGCATCACGCCCTTGACTGCGAAGTCCGCGTCCAGGAGCACCAGGTCCGCGTCCTTGCCCGGTTCCAGGGAGCCCACCCGGTCGTACATGCCCAGCAGGCGGGCCGGGTTGGCCGACAGGGCGGCGACCGCGTCCGTGATCGGGAGGCGGTCGACCGTGACCGCCCGGCGGAACGCGCGGTCCAGGGTCAGCGTCGAGCCCGCGATCGAACCGCCCTCGACCAGCCGTGCCACGCCCTCGCTGACCTCGACCTCCAGCGGGCCGAGGAGGTAACGGCCGTCGCCGAAGCCGGCCGCGTCCATCGCGTCCGTGATGAACGCCACGCGGTCCGCTCCCGCGTGGTGGAACGCGAGTTGGAGGGAGGCGGGGTGGAGGTGGGTTCCGTCGTTGATGAGTTCTACCGTTACTCGGTCGTCCTCCAGGAGCGCGGCGATCGGGCCCGGGGTGCGGTGGCCCAGGGCCGGCATCGCGTTGAAGAGGTGTGTTGCCACCGTGGCGCCCGCGTCGATGGCCTCCACCGTCTGTTCGTACGTCGCGTCCGTGTGGCCGATCGCCGCGATGACGCCGTGCTCGGCGAGCAGCCGTACGGAGTCGAGGCCGCCGGGGAGTTCGGTGGCGAGGGTGACCATCCGGGCGTGACCGCGCGCCGCGTCGATCAGCTTGCGGACCTCCGCCGGGTCCGGGTCGCGCAGCAGCGCCTCGGAGTGGGCTCCCTTGCGGCACGGGGAGATGAAGGGGCCCTCGAAGTGGACGCCGGCGATGTCGCCCTGCTCGGCCAGTTCGGAGAGGAGGCCGGCCTGGGCGGTGAGGGTGTCCATGTCGCCGGTGACTGTGCTGGCGACGAGGGTGGTGGTGCCGTGGGTTCGGTGGGTGTGGATGCCCTTGAGTACGTCTTCGGCGGTGCCGGAGGTGAAGGAGGCTCCGCCGCCGCCGTGGTTGTGGAGGTCCACGAAACCGGGGATCAGCCAGTGGCCGCTTACGTCGATCTCGTGGGCGTTTTCGGGGGCGTGCTCGGTGAACTTGGTGCCCTCGATGGCTAGTTGGGCGCCGTCGGTGATTCCTGTGGGGAGTACCAGCTTGGCGCCCTTGAGTACCAGGTTGTGTGCATGGTGCGGGGCGGTGGGGGCTGGTCGCGCAGTTCCCCGCGCCCCTAGGTGGGTTGCCATCAGGGCGTTGCCTCCGTGAGGTCGGTGACGGTCAGGAGATCCCAGGCCAGCAGGCCCGCGCCCAGGCAGCCTGCTGTGTCTCCGAGGGCTGCGGGGACGATGGTCGGGAGCTTCTGGAAGGTGATCCGCTGTTGTACGGCGGTGCGCAGTGGTGTGAACAAGGTGTCGCCCGCCTCCGCGAGGCCGCCGCCGATGATCAGGGTGCGGGGGTCGAGGAGGGTGAGGGCGGTGACCAGGCCGTCGGCCAGGGCGTCGATCGCCGCCTGCCAGACCTCGTGGGCCTGTGGGTCGCCGGCGTCCACTGCTCGGGCGCAGTCCGCCGCGTCCGCGTCGGGGGTGTCGGAGGCCGTGGCCCAGGCCTCGCTGACCGCCGCCGCCGACGCGTACCGCTCCAGACAGCCGCGCTGGCCGCACGGGCAGGGGGTTCCGCCGGGCCGTACGACGATGTGGCCGATCTCGCCCGCGAAGCCGTGCGCGCCCGCCTCCACCCGGCCGTCGATGCCGATCGCGCCCGCGATACCGGTGCCCAGGGGGACGAAGAGGAAGCGGTCGGCGCCCTGGCCGGCCCCGATCCGGCCCTCCGCGAGGCCGCCCGTGCGGACGTCGTGGCCGAGGGCGACCGGCAGGCCGAGCCGTTCGGTGAGCAGCTTGCGCAGGGGTACGTCGCGCCAGCCGAGGTTCGCCGCGTAGACGGCGAGGCCGCGGTCGGCGTCGACGATGCCGGGGACGGAGACCCCGGCCGCCGCGGCGCTCTCGCCGAGGTGGGCGATGCCGTGGGCGCGCAGGTCGGCGGCGAAGCCGAGGATCGCCTCGACCACGGCGTCGGGGCCGCGCTCACGTCCGGTCGACCGGCGCGCCTGGTGCAGCAGGGCGCCGTCCGGCCCGATCAGGGCGGCTTTCATCGCGGTGCCGCCCACGTCGAGGGCGATGACATGTCTCACGGGGACAGTGTGGCCCGTCGACCCGCAAGAGGTCTAGTCCACTCACGTGGTGTAGACCTGGTGGGTCAATTAAATTGAACGTACCAATGAACACATCTGTGAACTTTGGGTCGGGGTTTGGGGTTGAAGCAGTGCAGCGGCACAGGACAGGCATGATCGCGGCGGTGTCCGCACTCGGGATGACGGCGGCCCTCGGGGGCTGCGGAGGCACCGGCTCGGGTGAGGTCACCCTGAAGCTGGTCGCCGCCGACTACGGCGACTCCGACGCCAACAGCTCCCAGAAGTACTGGGACGACCTGGTCGCGGAGTACGAGGACGCCAACCCGGGTGTGAAGGTCGACGTCAGCGTCTACTCCTGGAACGACGTCGACCGCAAGGTCGGGGAGATGGTCGCCGCCGGTGACGCGCCCGACCTGGCGCAGATCGGCGCGTACGCCGACTACGCGGCCAAGGGCGAGCTGTACCAGGCCGACGAGCTGCTCTCCATCCCGACACAGGCCGACTTCGTCGCCCAGCTGGCCGACGCCGGCGAGGTCAGGCGCACCCAGTACGGCATGCCCTTCGCCGCCTCCACCCGCCTCCTCTTCTACAACAAGAAGCTCTTCACCGAGGCCGGCCTCACCCCGCCCACCACCTGGAGCGACCTGGCCGCCGACGCCGCCGTGCTGAAGGAGGCGGACGTGAAGTACCCGTACGCCCTTCCGCTCGGGCCCGAGGAGGCGCAGGCCGAGACCCTCCAGTGGCTGCTCAGTGGCGGCGACGGCTACACCAGCGCCGTCGGCACCTACGGCATCGACTCCCCGCAGAACATCCAGACGTTCACCTGGCTCAAGGACGAACTCGTCGACAAGGGCCTCACCGGTCCCGTCGCCCCCGGCAAGCTCAACCGGGCCGACGCCTTCGCCGCCTTCGCGCGCGGCGAGGTCGGCATGCTCAACGGCCATCCCTCGCTGATGAAGACGGCGGCGGCGCAGGGCGTAGACGTCGGCATGGTGCCGATGCCGGGCGAGGAGAGGTCGACGCGGGCCGCGCTGGGCGTCGCCGACTGGATGATGGCGTTCAAGAAGAACGGCCACCGCAGCGAGGCCGGCAAGTTCCTCGACTTCGTCTACGACGAGAAGAACGTGCTCGCCTTCTCCCGCAAGTACGACCTGCTGCCGGTCACCACCTCGGCCTCCGCGACGATGTCCACCGCCGCCCAGGACAAGGACCTCGCCCCCTTCCTGGAGGAACTCCCGACCGCCCAGCTCTACCCGGTCGGCAAGACGTCCTGGGCGCAGGTCAGCGCGGACATCAAGAAGCGGATCGGTACGGCGTTCGCGACGAACGGCAGCCCGGAGGCGGTACTGACGACGCTTCAGACGGAGGCCAACTCCCTGCAGAACGAGGCCGACAGCGCCGAATAGGCCCCGACGGGCCACCAGGCCATGGGAGTTGGGCCGGGAAATGTTGCACGGCCGAAACGCCCGGGGCATTGGACCGGACCCCAGGGTGCGGGAGGCTCTACGCGCGTCCACAGAGCGTGACGCGTGTGCCTCCCAGGGGAGGGGTCTGCCGTGCGAGAAGTGTGGGGCGGGAGCCGCTGGCCGGTCTTCACCGCCGTGACGGTTCTGAGTCTGGGTTCCGTCCTGGTGCTGGGCGGCTGCGGCGCGAGCGGTGAGGGGTCCGACGGTGTCACCCTCACCGTGGTCGCCACGAACTACGGCGACGGCGTCGTCAAGAACTCGGAGTCGTACTGGAACCGGGTCGACACCGCCTTCGAGGCCGCCAACCCCGGCATCCGGCTCGACGTCGAGGTGTACGAGCCCGGCGAGGCCGAGGCGCAGGTCGCCAAGATGGTCGCGGCCGGCGACCCGCCCGACATCGCCCAGATCGGCAACTACGCGGACTACGCCGCCGACGGCCTCCTCTACCCGGCCGACGACCTGCTCTCGATCCGCGTCCAGGGCAACTTCCTGCCCAACCTCGTCGACGCGGGCACCACGGACCGCACCCAGTACGGCCTGCCGTTCCTCGCCTCGACCCGCCTCCTCTACGTCAACAAGACCCTCTTCGCCGAGGCCGGCCTCGAACCCCCCACCACCTGGGCGGAGTTGAGGAACGCGGCGGAGGTCCTGGACGAGCGGGGCGTGAAGTACCCGTACGCGCTTCCGCTCGGCCCCGAGGAGGCGCAGGCGGAAACTCTCCAATGGCTGCTCGGCGGAGGCGGCGGGTACACCGGTGACACCGGCGAGTACGACATCGCCTCCACCACCAACATCTCCACCCTCACCTGGCTGCGCGACCGTCTCGTCGGCGAGGGCCTGACCGGCCCGATCCCGCCCGACCGCCTCAACCGCAAGGCCGCGCTCCAGGCCTTCGTGGACGGCGAGGCGGGCATGGTCAGCGCGCCGGGCGCGCTCGTACGGGAGATCGCGCGGTCCGTCGAACCGGTGGCGTACGAGGCGGTCCCGATGCCGGGCCGTACGGCGGGGCTGACGACGGCGACGGTCGGTACGTCGGACTGGATCGCCGCGTTCAAGGACGGCGGTCATGCCACGGAGATCGGTACGTATCTGAACTTCCTGTACGAGGACAAGAACATGGTGGATCTCGCGGGCACGTACCAGTTGCTGCCGGTGACGTCGTCGGCGTCCACGTTGATGCGCGCGAACAAGACGTACGAGGACCTGTGGGACGGCCTGGACGCGCTCGACGCCGCCCAGCTGTACCCGGTCGGCAAGCCGTCGTGGGCGGCCACGAGCCGGAACATCCAGAAGACGGTCGGTGGGGCGGTGCTGGGGGAAGGGAAGCCGGGGGAGGTGCTGGGGGCGATACAGCGGGCGGCTACGGCGGCGGAGGAGTCGGAGTCGGAGTCGGAGTAACTCCGGGTGTCAGTGGTGGGGGCTACGGTTCTTGCCATGGACGAAGGGGAGCGGCTGGGCCGACTGGGTCGACGGGAACAGGACATTCTTGCGTTGGAGCGGCGGGGGTTCGCGGGGCCGGGGGCGAAGGAGCGGGCGATACGGGAGGAGCTGGGGTTGGTGCCGGTTCGGTACTACCAGCTGCTGAACGCGCTGATCGATGATGAGCGGGCGTTGGCGTGTGATCCGGTGACGGTGAATCGGTTGCGGAGGGTGCGGGAGGGGAGGCGGGGGGAGCGGTAGGGGCGGCGGGGGCGAGGAAGATAGGGTCGGGGTCATGGACCTCCTGCCTACGCCCGTGACGCAGGCCGGGCGGGACGGGCTTGATGCCGTTCTCGCGCAGCCCGCCGGCGCCGTCGTCGTCCTCGACTTCGACGGGACCCTCGCTCCGATCGTGGCTGACCCCGAGCAGGCCCGCGCCCACCCGGAGACACTCCCCGCCCTCTCCGCCCTCGCCCCCCACATCGCCTCCGTCGCCGTCCTCACCGGCCGCCCCGCTGACGTCGCCGTCCGGCTCGGCGGCTTCGCGGGCGTCCCCGGGCTGGAACACCTCACCGTCCTCGGCCACTACGGCACCGAACGCTGGGACGCCGCCACCGGCACGGTCAGCGCCCCCGCCCCCCACCCCGGCGTCGCCGCAGTCCGCGCCGAACTCCCCGGGTTCCTCGAACGGCTCGGTGTCTCGCAGGGCACCTGGGTCGAGGAGAAGGGTCGGGCCGTCGCCGTGCATACCCGGCGCGCCGCAGATCCGCAGGCCGCCTTCGAGGCTCTCCGCGAGCCCCTCGCCGACCTCGCCACCCGCCACGGTCTCATCGTCGAACCCGGCCGCCTCGTACTGGAGCTGCGCCCACCCGGCATGGACAAGGGCGTCGCCCTCCAGGAGTACGTCCGCGAGACGGGCGCCACCTCGGTCGTCTACGCCGGCGACGACCTCGGCGACCTCCCGGCGTTCGCGGCGGTGGAGAAGCTCCGCCAGAACGGCATCCCGGGGCTGCTGGTCTGCAGCCGCAATGGCACCGAGGAGGTCACGGAACTGGTCGAGCGCGCCGACCTCGTCGTCGACGGGCCCGCAGGCGTCGTTCGACTGCTGGCAGCCCTGGCGTCGAGGCTTCTCTGACCTGCAGGGCCTGCGCGGCTGTGGGCCGAGACGACGGGGTGACAGCCGAGGCGCCGATTGTCACGCAAAGTCCTGGAGCGTCACCGTAAGATCACCCGCATGGTCGATGTAGGGGTGAGGCAGCTGCGACGCAGCAGAGACCGACTGGAGCAGCGCGGGGAAGAGCTGTCCGACGGTGACGATCACGCCACGGCCGGCCTGCTGTTGTTCTACAGCGCCGAGTGCGGCCTGAAGGCGGAGGTGATGCAGCGAATGAGGCTGCGGGACACCTCGCAACTCCCCGCCGATCTGCGTACCCACGACCTGCGGGTGCTTGCCAAGGAACTCAAGTGGTCGCCGCAGACCCAGAGCGCCCTGCAGGGTTGCGCCAGACCCCGGTACAACGGGCAGGCGGTCCAGAAGGTCGAGCCTCCGGCGCTGCACGAGGCTTGGAGGTACGGTGCGGATCTGGAACCGGATGATGAGAAACAGGCGTTGGCCGCATTGCGGACGCTGATCTCGGAATCCCGGAAGTGACGTCGTGAGCAGGGAAGCGGGATCACACGTGGGCATCGGCGACCGCAGCGGTGTTGTACCGGGCCGCCTCTTCACCTGGGTGGACGTCGACGAGCATCTCTCGTACCTGGCCGGAGCAGGGGAGTGGCCCGAGTGGCTTCGTGAAGCCGATGCCTGGTGGGATCAGCTGGCGCTGACTGTCCGTTCGGACACGACCGAGGACATGGTGCGCACGTGGTTGGACCAAGCCTTCGGCCGTGGCTCGGTGACCGGGGAGCCCGGGCGACCGGCCCTTGCCCTGGATCGGCCGAGTGGGCTTGGAACCGAAGACATCCCCGTGGTTCTCGACCCGGTCGACGAGCGCTCGGCGGGGCGGAGGGTTCCGCGGCTGGCAGAGCGCAGGACGACGGCCGAACTGGCTCAAACGCTCCCCCGCCCGCGATCCGAGCGCTTTGCCGGTGATGTGCAGGTCATCGCCTTCCACTCCTTCAAGGGTGGTGTGGGCCGTACCGTGCACGCGGTCGCTCTCGCCGACCAGCTTGCCCGGCAGGGGCGCCGGGTGCTGCTCATCGACGCGGATCTTGAGGCACCTGGTATCACCTGGATGCATCAGGCCCAAGGCGGGACGAGCGACATCAGCTACGAAGACGTGCTGGCCCTGCTCCATGGCACGGCTGATGGGGGTATCGCCTCGGTCACGGAGATCGTGCGCGACTTCCTGGCCGGTCAGTTCGTGGTCGGAACCGGACCGGGACGGCTCGCGATCCTTCCCGCCACCCGCCGCTCCAGGCTCGGCCCGCCGCGCATCGAACCAGTCGACCTGCTGACACACGACCGGTCGAGCTACTTCCTCACAGAGTCCCTGGCCGAAGTGGCCTCGGCCGCCGATCTCGACACGGTGATCATCGATTTGAGGGCGGGGGCGTCCGAGTTGTCAGCACCCGTACTACTCGATCCGCGGGTACAGCGGGTGTTCGTCACCACGCTCAGCCATCAGTCGCTGGACGGAACTCTGCGGATGATCGGGCAGCTGGGCGCCAAGGCACCCGCGCTGCTCGGTCAGGACCCGGCCCCTGCGGCGGTGGTCACGCAGTACCGCATGGATGTCCACGACGCCGACGCGGAGGAGGCGCGGCGGAAGCTCTCCGAGGCCCTACTCGGGACGCTGAGTGCCCCCGAAGGCGATGAGCACGAGCGTGACCTCGCTGTCGACACCCAGGCGCTGACTGCCGCGCTGGTCAGCCCGTTCCGCGACGAACTGCTCGCTCTTCCGGGCAGCTGGGACGAGGTTGTGGAGGTCGTACGCCGCTGCGGACTGGGGAAGCGGGTCGAGGGGCTGGCGCCGCAGCCCTTGCCGCTGCCGGTCGCGAATTCGCGACCGGACGAGAACGGTCCTGCGGGCATCGAGGAGCGCAGGACCATGCTGCGGGACCGGGCGGCCTCGCTGGTCTTCGCCGAGCGGACCGGTCTGGACGGCGCGCTGGGCTTTTTGTCGACCGAGCCGCTCCGTCGGCTGATCGGCGACCACCGCAGCTCCCTGCCCGTGGCCGTGGTGGTGGGTGCGAAAGGTGCCGGGAAGACGTTCACCTATGCGCGGATGTGCGCTGCGGGGAAATGGGCCGCCTTCGCGGAGAAGGCGGGCCTGAAGGTGTTGGACGACGCGCACGTCGTGCCCGTTCTGGATCCCGCCAATCTCGACCAAGAGCCCACCGGCGCAGGCAGCACCAGCCCGCAGGACCTCCGTGACTTCGCCGCAGGGGGGCAAGGAGCGACTCGTACTCAGATCCTGAGGCTCCTGAACGAATCCCTTAGGGCGCCCGGGTCCGTGGAGCCGTACTTCTGGCTCGACGTCTGGCTGAGGTGCATGCTGATCGCCGGTGGCAGCGACACCGAGGGGAGCACTGGCTACGAGGTCGAACAGGAACTGTTGCTGCTCGGCAGGGAACGGCAACTGCTCTTCGTTTTCGACGGGCTGGAGGACTTCCTTCAAGAACTTGAGGGCGAGGCCAAGCGTGTTGCGTTGCGCTCGCTGCTCGTGGATGTTCCCGAGTGGCTGCGGTCGCTGCGAGGGCGCCCGCTCGGCCTGGTGGTGTTCGTACGCCGAGATCTGGCGCAGTGGGCGATCCGGCAGAACCTCGGCCAGTTCCTCGACCGTTACGAGCCTTACGCGCTGCGCTGGGACGCTCAGGAAGCCCTGCGGCTCGCTCTCTGGGTCGCGGTGACCGCCAAGGCTGTGCGGGCGCCGGAGCGGGAGCTGATGGAACTGTCGTACGACGAGATCGCGCAGGCTTTGCATCCGGTGTGGGGGGCGAAACTCGGCTCGGACAGTTCGCGGGAGGCCTGGTCGGACCGCTGGGTGCCGGCAGCACTGGCCGACTTCAACGACCAGGTGCAGGCCCGCGATGTCGTGCGCTTCCTCCGTGAGGCCGCCGACCTGTCATCGGGGGACGAGCGGACGGATCGGCTACTCGCCCCCTCGGCCATGCGCACCGCCCTCGTCCAGTGCAGCTCGGAAAAGGTCAAGGAGATCGGCCAAGAGAACAGGACACTCGGTGACCTCCTGCGCGGATTGGGCGGGTACGCGCATGAGGTGCTCATGCCCTTCAGTGCCGAAGACGTCGGACTGGACGCCAACGGCATCGAAATACTGCGCGATGCCGGAGCGCTGACCGCGGACTCGGACGGCCGCTACCGGCTGCCGGAGATCTACCGGCATGCCCTCGGCTTCCGGACCCAGGGACGGGCCCGCGTCGTACGGCGGTGAAGCAGTCGTGGCCGTCAGTCGTTGAGTGCGTTCAGCTGGTCCAGGAACCACTGGGCCGGCGGCAGTGCCGTCGCCGCCGCTGCCAGGCGTTTCGTGCGTTCCGCCCGTTCCCCCGACTCCATGTTCAGCGCCTCCTCCAGCGCCCGGGCCGTCTCGATCACGTCGTACGGGTTCACCACGATCGCGTCCTCGCCCAGTTCCTCGTACGCCCCCGCCTCCCGGGACAGCACCAGCGCGCACCCTTCGTCGGAGACCACCGGGATCTCCTTGGCGACGAGGTTCATGCCGTCGCGGATGGGGTTGACGAGTGCCACGTCGGCCAGGCGGTATGCGGCCAGGGAACGGGCGAAGTCGTCCTTCACGTGCAGGACCACCGGGGTCCAGGTCGGGGTGCCGTACGACGCGTTGATGTCGTCCGCGACCCTCTGCACCTCCGCCGTGTAGTCGCGGTAGACCGCCAGGTCCTGGCGGGAGGGGTATGCGAAGGCGACATGTACCACCCGCTCGCGCCACTCCGGGCGGTCCTCCAGCAGCTGCCGGTACGCCAGCAGGCCCCGCACGATGTTCTTCGACAGCTCGGTACGGTCGACTCGGACGATGGTCTTCCGGGATCCGTCAGCCCCGCCGATCTCCTTGCGCAGGGTCGCCATCCGGTCCTCCACGTCCGGCTCGTGCGCGCGCCTGCGCAGGAAGTCCGCGTCCGCGCCCAGGCCGTGCACCCCGATCCGGGTGTCGCCGAGGCCGCCCACCAGGTCCGTACAGCAGGCCGTGAACGCGTTCGCCCAGCGTTGGGTGAGGAAGCCGAGGCGGTCCGCGCCGAGCATGCCGCGCAGGAGCTGTGCGGAGATGTCGTACGGCAGCATCCGGAAGTAGTCCGCCGGGGCCCACGGCGTGTGCGAGAAGTGGCCGATCCGGAGGTCGGGGCGGAGGGTGCGCAGCATGCCTGGGACCAGGCACAGGTGGTAGTCCTGGACCACCACCGAAGCGCCCTCCGCCGCCTCCTCGGCCAGTGCCTCGGCGAACGCGCGGTTGTAGGCCTCGTACGACGCCCACTGGCGCCGGAACTCCGCGTCGAAGACCGGCTCCAGCGGGGTCTGGTACAGCATGTGGTTCACGAACCACAGCACCGAGTTGGCGATGCCGTTGTACGCGTCCTCGTGGACGGCGGCAGGGATCGCGAGCATGCGTACTCCCGGCTCGCCCTCGCCCCGCCGTACCGCCTCGCGGTCGCCGTCTCCGAGGGCCGAGCAGACCCACAGGGCGCCCGCGTCCGGCCCGATCGCCGAGAGCCCGGAGACCAGCCCGCCACCGCCGCGCCGGGCGTGCAGCGAGCCGTCCTCGCGGACCTCGTACGTGACCGGGCCGCGGTTGGACGCGACCAGCACCCGGTAGTCGCCCGGACTGTCCTGCGTACCCTGTGTGCCCTGCGTTGAAGCCATACGCCTCAACCTAGCCCGGCCCGGAAACAATCAAACGTACACACGTACGCCTCAGCCGTATACAAGCCCGCTTCAAGCCCCCACGGGGCCTGTACCGGGCCTTGTATCGGCCCTGTGCCGGCCTACGCGACCTTCCTTCGCGCGTACTCCGCGATGTCCGCCATCGGCGGGCGTTCCTCCGTGTCCACCGAGTACGTACGCGGCTCGAAACCGTCCTCCCCGCGTTCGAACTGGGTGAGGGAGGGGCGGATGAGGTGGCCTCGGGCCAGTCGGAGCTGGGCCGTGCGGTAGATCGCGGCGGACATCCGGCCCAGGGCCTGTCCGTCCTGGTGGCGGTGCTTGCGCACACCCACGTCGACCTGGGCCAGCGCGTCCAGGCCGACCAGGTGCAGGGCGTCGATCAGCATGCCCAGCTCCACGCCGTAGCCGACGGGGAACGGGAGCTGTTCGAGGAGCGAGCGGCGGGCCGCGTACTCACCGCCGAGCGGCTGGACGAAACCGGCCAGCTGAGGCCAGTGCATGTTGAGGAGGGGGCGGGCCATCAGCTCGGTCACGCGTCCGCCCTGGCCGGCCGCCTGGCCGAGCGGGCGGTCGTACATCGCCTTGACGAGGTCGACGCCGGGGTCGGTGAGCAGGGGGCCCACGATCCCGGAGACGAAGTCCGACGAGAACTCCTTCAGGTCGGCGTCGATGAAGCAGACGATGTCCCCGCTGGTCACGAGCAGCGAGCGCCACAGCACCTCGCCCTTGCCCGGCACGGCCGGGATACGCGGCAGGATGTCGTCGCGGTGGACGACCCGGGCGCCCGCCGCGGCGGCCACCTCGGAGGTACGGTCGGTCGAGCCCGAGTCGATGACGACGATCTCGTCGACGAGGGGGACCTTCAGCATCAGGTCCCGGCGGATGACGGCGACGATCTCGCCGACCGTCGCCTCCTCGTTCAGCGCGGGCAGGACGACACTCACCGTGGCGTTCGATGAACGCTTGGCGGCGATCAGCTTCTTGAGCGGGCGGTCACCAACGGACCAGGAGCGCGTGCTCAGCCAGCGCTCGACGTTCTCCAGCACGTGCGGCTCTCCCTTGCGTTCTCATGGGAAGCGCGTGATTCGCATCTCGCGGTTCGGACGGCTCCCACCACCATCCAAGCCTTCGGTTACAGTCTTGAACAACGCGGATGACCATCGCATGTCCGAGGTCGTCGGTGTTCACAACCTCACAACTTCATACCGCTCATCCAGAGGGGCAGAGGGATACGGCCCGATGAAGCCCCGGCAACCCTCCAGCCGGTCTTGTCGCATGTCATGCGCGAGGCTGCCGGCTCGGGAAGGTGCCAAATCCGTCTCATGGCGAGATGCGCCATGAGGAAGATGAGGAGAAAGGGCCTCGCCTCCATGGCTGCGCAAACTGTCGAGAGCACCACTACGGACTCCGTCGCTTCTGTCGATCTCGGTCCCGCCACCGCGCTCTCCTGCCGCGAATGTGGCCACCGCGTCCCGCTCGGTCCGGTGTTCGCCTGCGAGGAGTGTTTCGGCCCGCTGGAGATCGCCTACGACTTCTCGGCGTACGACACCGAGGACCTCCGCAAGCGCATCGAAGCGGGACCCGCGAACATCTGGCGTTACGCGCCCCTCCTGCCCGTCCCCGCGGACGTGGCGACCAAGCCCAACATCAACCCCGGCTGGACCAAGCTCGTCCAGGCCGACAACCTGGCCCGTGAGCTGGGCGTCGACGCCGGCAAGCTGTTCGTGAAGGACGACTCCGGCAACCCGACCCACTCCTTCAAGGACCGGGTCGTCGCCCAGGCCATCGAGGCCGCGCGGGTCTTCGGCTTCACCACCCTCTCCTGCTCCTCCACGGGCAACCTGGCCGGTGCCGTCGGCGCCGCCGCCGCCCGCGCCGGCTTCCGCTCCTGCGTGTTCATCCCGCACGACCTGGAGCAGGGCAAGATCGTCATGGCCGCGGTGTACGGCGGTGAGCTGGTCGGTATCGAGGGCAACTACGACGACGTGAACCGCTTCTGCTCCGAGCTGATCGGCGACCCGGCCGGCGAGGGCTGGGGCTTCGTCAACGTCAACCTGCGGCCGTACTACGCGGAGGGCAGCAAGACCCTGGCGTACGAGATCTGCGAGCAGCTCGGCTGGCAGCTGCCCGACCAGCTGGTGATCCCCATCGCCTCCGGGTCGCAGCTCACGAAGATCGACAAGGGGCTGCAGGAGCTGATCAAGCTCGGGCTGGTCGCCGACAAGCCGTACAAGATCTTCGGCGCCCAGGCGGAGGGCTGCTCGCCGGTGTCCGTGGCGTACAAGGCCGGGCACGACGTCGTACGGCCGCAGAAGCCCAACACGATCGCGAAGTCGCTGGCGATCGGGAATCCGGCGGACGGGCCGTATGTGCTGGATATCGCGCGGCGGACGGGTGGGGCTGTCGAGGACGTCAACGACGAGCAGGTCGTCGACGCGATTCGGTTGCTCGCGCGGACCGAGGGGATCTTTGCGGAGACCGCCGGTGGGGTGACCGTGGGGGTCACCAAGAAGCTGATCGAGAACGGGCTTCTCGACCCGACGTTGACGACTGTTGTGCTGAACACCGGGGATGGGCTCAAGACGTTGGACGCTGTGGCCGATGTCGGGCTTACTGCGACGATTCGGCCCAGTCTTGAGTCGTTCCGGGATGCCGGGCTCGCTTCTTAAGAGGTACGAGGTAATAGGTCGTTGTTCGTCTGCGGGCCTGTGGGGGCTGGTCGCGCAGTTCCCCGCGCCCCTTCAGGGGCGCCCCACTGACCGGAGGTCGAAGTCATGAGCGTTTCCGTCCGCATCCCCACCATCCTGCGTACCTACACCGGTGGGCAGGCCGAAGTGGCCGCCGAGGGTGGGACTCTCGCCGAGGTCATCGACGATCTGGAGAAGAACCACACGGGGATCGCCGCCCGGGTGCTCGACGATCAGGGCAAGTTGCGTCGGTTCGTCAATGTGTACGTCAACGACGACGACGTCCGGTTCGAGCAGGGGCTGGAGACGGCGACGCCGGACGGTGCGAGCGTGTCGATCATCCCCGCGGTCGCGGGCGGCTGATACCCGCCAGTAGTAACCGTCGGTAACTTTGATTACCGAGAGTTCATCGAATTGCCCCCTCCGTGAGAGAAGCGGAGGGGGCAATTCTGTATGGTTGAGCGCGGTACAGTTGGGGAAGCCGCACCACTTGGCTTGCCGCACGAGTATGAATTCCTGCCGCGCACCCATTGAGAAGTAGCCAAAGTGTGCAGGCCTTTTGCGTTTTTTGCTCCCTTTGTGGGGCCCGACTTGCCCTGAATTCGTGTGAATTCTCCGCATATTCCATGACCTGGCGTGCCCGGATTTCTCGTCCGATTGACCTGTTGCAGAGGGCAGTTGGACAGATACATTCGGCCGCGGTCGACGCGTTCCGGCGCACACCCCCACCGGTTGGGGGGTGAGGTCTGACCCGGATCCGCGAAGTGTGGATCTGTGCAAGGGCCAGTAATAGGGGAGTTAGGCATGGCTCAGGGCACCGTCAAGTGGTTCAACGCGGAGAAGGGGTACGGCTTCATCGCGGTCGACGGTGGTGCGGATGTTTTCGTCCACTACAGCGCGATTCAGATGGACGGCTACCGCACCCTCGAAGAAGGTCAGCGGGTCGATTTCGAGATCTCGCAGGGCCAGAAGGGGCCGCAGGCGGACATGGTCCGTCTGGCGACCAGCTGAAGCACGCGCCGGCGCACCGCAGCGACGTTCTTCTTCAAAGGGCTCGTACTCCGTGGGACCTCACGGGGTGCGAGCCCTTCGGCGTGTCTGCCGGTGGCCTACCGGCCCGTAGGTCCCTCTCTGCTCACCTGTGTTCACCTGCGGATCTTCGAGAGCCGCTTGCACTCGACAGGGGCGAGTGCTAATCATTGGCGTTAGCACTCTGAAGGTGAGAGTGATAACGAAGGACCGGGTCGGTGAGGCCCGCAGGCCAGGTGGTGCAAGGAACCATCGGGGCAGGCAGGCCGTCCGTCGCGGGCGCCAACGCGGTCCGGAGCAATCCACCCCAGTCCGGGAGGACCACTTCACATGGCCAAGATCATCGCGTTCGACGAGGAGGCACGGCGCGGCCTCGAGCGCGGCATGAACCAGCTCGCGGACGCCGTCAAGGTGACGCTCGGCCCCAAGGGCCGCAACGTCGTCCTCGAGAAGAAGTGGGGCGCCCCCACGATCACCAACGATGGTGTTTCCATCGCCAAGGAGATCGAGCTCGAGGACCCGTACGAGAAGATCGGCGCCGAGCTGGTCAAGGAAGTCGCGAAGAAGACGGACGACGTAGCCGGTGACGGCACGACGACCGCGACCGTCCTGGCCCAGGCGCTGGTCAAGGAAGGCCTGCGCAACGTGGCCGCGGGTGCGAACCCGATGGCCCTGAAGCGCGGTATCGAGAAGGCCGTCGAGGCCGTCTCCGGTGCGCTGCTCGACCAGGCCAAGGAGGTCGAGACCAAGGAGCAGATCGCTTCGACCGCCTCCATCTCCGCCGCCGACACGCAGATCGGCGAGCTCATCGCCGAGGCGATGGACAAGGTCGGCAAGGAAGGCGTCATCACCGTCGAGGAGTCCCAGACCTTCGGTCTGGAGCTGGAACTCACCGAGGGCATGCGCTTCGACAAGGGCTACATCTCGGCGTACTTCGCGACCGACATGGAGCGCATGGAGTCCTCGCTGGAGGACCCCTACATCCTCATCGCCAACTCCAAGATCTCCTCGGTCAAGGACCTGCTCCCGCTCCTGGAGAAGGTCATGCAGTCGGGCAAGCCGCTGCTGATCATCGCCGAGGACGTGGAGGGCGAGGCCCTCTCGACCCTGGTCGTCAACAAGATCCGCGGGACCTTCAAGTCCGTCGCGGTCAAGGCCCCGGGCTTCGGCGACCGCCGCAAGGCGATGCTGAACGACATCGCGATCCTCACGGGTGGCGAGGTCATCTCCGAGGAGGTCGGTCTCAAGCTGGAGAACACCTCCCTGGACCTCCTGGGCCGTGCGCGCAAGGTCGTCATCACCAAGGACGAGACGACGATCGTCGACGGCGGCGGCTCCGCCGACCAGGTCGCCGGCCGGGTCAACCAGATCCGCGCCGAGATCGAGAACTCTGACTCGGACTACGACCGCGAGAAGCTCCAGGAGCGCCTGGCGAAGCTCGCGGGCGGCGTGGCCGTCATCAAGGCCGGTGCCGCGACCGAGGTCGAGCTCAAGGAGCGCAAGCACCGCATCGAGGACGCCGTTCGCAACGCGAAGGCGGCCGTCGAGGAGGGCATCGTCGCCGGTGGTGGCGTGGCCCTGCTCCAGGCCTCCTCGGTGTTCGAGAAGCTGGAGCTGACGGGTGACGAGGCGACCGGCGCGAACGCCGTGCGGCTCGCCCTGGAGGCCCCGCTCAAGCAGATCGCCGTCAACGGTGGCCTCGAGGGCGGCGTCATCGTCGAGAAGGTGCGCAACCTTCCCGTCGGCCACGGCCTCAACGCCGCGACCGGTGAGTACGTCGACATGATCGCCGAGGGCATCATCGACCCGGCGAAGGTGACGCGCTCCGCGCTGCAGAACGCGGC
This sequence comes from Streptomyces sp. NPDC000878, assembly GCF_053599695.1. Lineage (NCBI taxonomy): Bacteria > Bacillati > Actinomycetota > Actinomycetes > Kitasatosporales > Streptomycetaceae > Streptomyces > Streptomyces sp. NPDC000878. The sequence continues at coordinate 65,423 of NZ_JBSFMT010000021.1, forward strand.
GTCCATCGCCGCGCTCTTCCTCACCACCGAGGCCGTCATCGCCGACAAGCCGGAGAAGGCCGGCGCCGGCGCCGGCGCCGGTGGCGGCATGCCGGGCGGTGACATGGACTTCTGATCCTTCAGGGGATCGGCAGTTCATCAGCCGTACGAACGCGAGTACGGACTGTACGAGTTCGAGGGCGGCACCCTTCTTCAAGAAGGGTGCCGCCCTCGGGCGTTTGCGGGACCATTGGGGCGTGCTTTTCGGGGGAGCGGGCGGAAGACGTGGTGGTCGGGACGCCGGGAGGCCCGGGGGTTCGGGTCAGCCCGGGGCGCCGCCCGAGCCGCCGCCCGACTCGTCGATGCCGGAGCGGGCGCCGCTCAAGGGGCGCGGGGTGCATTCGGCGTTCGTGTACGTCGGAGCGGGGCTGTTCGTGAGTGCGGTGCTGGTCGTGGGGTCGATCCCTGGGCTGTTGGCGTCGCGGTCCACGGTGAACGGGGGCGATGTGGGGCCGACGTACACCGACACGGGGTCGGCGCCCACTCCGGAGGACGTCCTCTACCGAGGTGACGTGCAGCTGGGGTCGATGGAGTGGTTCGACCTCGACCGGTGGTCGTTCGGGCCCGAGGAATCGGCTGACGTGCTGCTTCAGGCGGACGAGAACGGTACCTCCCTCATCCGTCCGTCGCAGGAGACCTTGGTGAAGGCGCCGGCCGGTGTGGTCGTCCGGTCGCTGGACAGGTGCGCCGAGCTGCTTTCCGACTCCGAGGGTGGCCCGCAGGTGAACGCCGTGCCGGTGTCCACGGGCGACACCGTCTGTCTCCGGACCGACGAGGGGCGCGTCGCCAGACTCGTCATGGGGGCCGTCGAGCCCGGCGACGAGGTGCAGGCCGAGGTGACCGTCTGGACCCCCGAGGTCCCGCCCACGCAGTGACGCAGTGGCCGGGATCACAGCGGACATCCCCGGTGGGCCGGAATGGCGGGCCGGACGGGCGTAGTTGATGCACATGCATGCACACAGGCGCAGTCATGTGCATCGACCGCACCTCTGCCCGTTCTGCCCCCTGCCCTCAGGAGCCCCCACGTGACAGCCCCCGCCCCCGCCGACACCTCCCGCGCGGCCCAGATCCTCTCCCGCCCCCTCACGGTGAACGGCCTCACCGTGCCGAACCGGATCGTGATGGCGCCGATGACGCGCAACTTCTCGCCCGGTGGCGTGCCCGGCGAGGACGTGGCCTCGTACTACTCGCGTCGGGCCGGGGCGGGCGTCGGCCTGATCGTCACCGAGGGCACGTACGTCGGACACGACTCCGCCGGTGGCAGCGACCGCGTCCCCCGTTTCCACGGCGAGGAGCAGCTCGCGGGGTGGGCGAAGGTCGCCGAGGCCGTGCACGCGGCCGGCGGGAAGATCGTGCCGCAGCTGTGGCACATCGGCATGAGCAGGGAGGCCGGGCAGCCCCCGTACGCCGACGCCCCGCCGGTCGGCCCGTCCGGGCTGCGCCTTGACGGCACCGCCGGTACCGGGAAGGCGATGACGCAGGACGATCTGGACGACGTCATCGACGCGTTCGTCGAGGCCGCGGTGGCCGCCGAGCGCATCGGCTTCGACGGGGTCGAACTGCACGGCGCCCACGGCTACCTGATCGACCAGTTCCTGTGGGCCGGCACCAACCACCGCACGGACGCGTACGGGGGTGACCTGCTCGCCCGTACGAAGTTCGCGGTGGAGATCGTGGCCGCCGTACGCGAGGCGGTGTCCGCGTCGTTCCCGATCATCTTCCGTTACTCGCAGTGGAAGGGGAGCATCTACGACGCCCGCCTCGCCGGGACCCCCGAGGAGCTGGAGTCGATCCTGACCCCGCTCGCGGCGGCCGGAGTCGACGCCTTCCACGCCTCCACGCGCCGCTACTGGCTGCCGGAGTTCGACGGCTCGGACCTCAACCTGGCCGGCTGGACGAAGAAGCTCACCGGCAGGCCGACCGTCACCGTCGGATCGGTCGGCCTGGACGGCGACTTCATGCGGGGCTTCGCGGGCGAGGGCGCGCCGCTCAAGAGCATCGACGACCTCCTGGACCGCCTGGAGGACGAGGAGTTCGACCTGGTCGCGGTCGGCCGGGCGCTGCTCCAGGACCCGGAGTGGGCGGCGAAGGTGCTGGCGGGCCGGACCGGTGAGCTGAAGGCGTACGACGCGGCGGCGCTGGGTTCGCTGAGCTGATTCAGGCCCGCTGAGAGTTGATCCAGGCCCACCGAGAGCTGATTCAGGCCCGCCGACGTGGTGAACCGGTCGCCCGCAGATACCGTCCGCAAGATTTCCGCCAAAATTGCTGACAATTTTGTGGGCGATTGGTTCGTTTTGCTGGCCGCCCGTCGGCCACCCGCCTCCGCCGTCACTGGAGACGCACAGGAGACCTTAAGAAACGGCTGTTGAACTGTGCGGCGTCCGAACGAGCCGCGAAGACAGGAGACAGCGATGAAGCGCAGGTCAGTGGTGATGGGACTCACCGCCGCAGCCGCCGCGATCCCCACGGTGGGATTCGCCTCCAGTGCCCGGGCCGCGTCCGTGGCAGCCGCGTCCCTGGTCTTCGACCCGGCCGCCCACACCGAGCAGACGGTCACCGTCACCGACACCACGGGCACCGCCCACGAGGTGGTCTACCGCTTCTACAAGGTCGCCTCCTACGTGGCGAACCCGGTCGACGCGGTGTACCAGTCCCTGAACGTCTGCGAGCCGGTGCGGATCGACGGCGCGGCGGTCGACGCGAGCGGAGCGCCGATCCTCCTGGCGAACGCCGTCGGCGGCTACATGCCGTCCTCCGTGGCGGCCAAGACCGGGATCACCGCCACCGGAATGGGCGGCACGACCACCCGCCAGGCGCTCGCGCTGGCCGCCGGGTACGTGGTCGTGGAACCGGGAGCGCGGGGCCGTACCCTCGTCGACGCGACGACGGGCGTCTACTACGGGGTCGCGCCCGCCGCGATCGTCGATCTCAAGGCCGCCGTACGGTACTTGAAGTCCAACAAGGGGCGGGTTCCGGGGAACGTGAACCGGATCTTCTCGTCAGGTGTCAGCGCGGGTGGGGCCCTGTCGTCGCTCCTGGGGGCGTCCGGCGACAGCCCGCTGTACGAGCCGTACCTGGAGGCGATCGGCGCGGCCGACGCGAGCGACGCGATCTTCGGGACCGGCGCGTGGTGTCCGATCACGGACCTCGAACACGCGGACATGGCGTACGAGTGGTGCTGGGGGACGAACCCGCTGGGCAGCGGAGCACAGGTGGACCAGACGTTGTCGGCCGAGCTGAGGACGGCGTACGGCGAGCATGTGGCGTCGCTGGGCCTGCGGGCGAAGGGGTACGGCAGACTCACCGCCCGCAACCTCGACGACTACCTGCTGAAGACGTTCATGGAACCGTCGGCGACGAGGTACCTGACGGCCCTGTCGGACGAGGCCCGCGCGACCTACCTGGCCGCGAACCCGTTCATCACCTGGTCGGCAGGCAGGGCCGGCTTCAACTGGGCGGACTTCCTCGCCCACGTGGGCGCACGGAAGAAGAACGTCCCGTCCTTCGACACCTTCGACATGGCCAGCCCCGAGAACAACCTCTTCGGTACGGGAACCACCCGGGCCCGCCACTTCACCCTCTGGAGCCTCCGCCACGAGAACGGCGACAGCGCCCGTCTCGACGCGGACATCCCGGAGAAGCTCGCCCTGATGAACCCGATGCACCACCTCGTCGACAAGGTCAACGGCAAGCGCTCCAAGCACTGGTGGATCCGCCTCGGCACGAACGACACGGACACGTCCCACACGGTCGCGGGCAACCTGCACGCCCGCCTGAAGCAGCTGGGCGACGACGTCGACACGTCGTACTACTGGGACGCGGGGCACGGGGCGGATCAGGACCCCGGGGAGTTCGTGAGGTGGATCGGGGAGGTCGCGGGTCAGCCGGCGTAGTCCTTGAGCTTCTCGGTGTGCAGGGTGATGCCCACGGGGTGCGGGATCGCCACGGTGGCCCCCCAGGGGTAGGACGGGGACTGCTGGTACCGGCCGTCCTTCGGCTCGCTGAACACGGTGACGGTGTTGTTGTCGCGGTCGACGAGGAGGTACACCGGGATGTCGGCCTCCGCGTAGCCGATGGGCTTGTCGACGCGGTCGCGCTGGTCGGTGTCCCGGTCGTGGGAGGTGATCTCTACGGCCATGAGGATGCCGACGGCGTCGGACCATTCGCCGTGGCCCTTGAAATGGTCCTCCGGTACGAGGGCTCCGTCTGGGCGAGCGCGTCCTCTGCGGTGGGCCTCGACTCTGATGCCGGGGCGGGGCATGAGGTTCAGGTCGGGTCGCTGTGGCAGGGACTGGCGGAACAGCCACATGAAGATGCAGCTGTGCTTGCCGTCGGGCACGGCCTTGACCACTAGTTCTCCGGTGAGGTACTCCAGCCGCACGGTCTCGGGTGCCCTTCGCTCCAGTTCCTCGAAGTCCTCGACGCTGAGCGGGTCCCGCGTACGCAGTTTTCCGCCGATGAATTCGAGCCGCACATGCTCGGGGGCCACGTCGGCCAGTTCCTCGAAGTCCTCGATGGGCAGCAGCTGCGGGCGAGAGTTCATACCCGTGGCCTTTCTCGGCGTCGGTCGATCAGGGCCGCGCGGGTCGCGGCGGCGTAGGCGTGGATTGTTGTGGCGGCGACGTGAGAGGGGGACGGCCGGGGCGGGGTGCGCTCGCCCGGCCGCCCCCGCACACGCACCCGGTGTGCCTCTGCCCGGCCCGGCGCACCGCCTTTCGCGCACGCTGGGACGCGCAGCGGCGGCGCGATGATGTCAGGCTGCCGAGTGGCCGATGAAGGTGACTTCCTCGCGGTCGTCGTCCAGGGCGATGTTCAAGGAGGCGTCCAGCGCGAGGGCCAGGCGGCGCAGCAGGGGGAGGGTCGGCACGGCATCGGCGCCTTCGATGCGGGAGACCTTGGCCTGGTTGAGGCCGGCCCGCTCGGCGAGTTGGGTCTGGGTCAGCCCCAGTTCCGTGCGGCGGTCGTACACGGCTTTTGCGAAGGCCATGGCCAGCCGGATCTCCGCACGCTCTGCCCTGACCTCCGGGGACTCGGTGTCTCCCCCGGCCAGCTTCCTTTCCCGGGCCAGCCTCCATCGGGTGTGGCTCATGCGCCCTCTCCTTCCTGGCCTCGGGTGTACATGGTGTGGGCAGGTCCGTGCGCGTCGGCACACACCTTGCGGGCGGACACCGCGCGCACCCCTTCCTCCAGCGGGCGTGCGAACGGCATGGGCGTTCGCGGGCCCAAGGTGGCCAGCAACTCGGCGTACTCCTCGACTTTCCGGTGCTGCTTGTCGGGGAGCAGCTCAAGCCATGACTGCACCTCGGGCTCCAGCTCGATCACGTACAGGTCGTCCATACGGCGACCGTATTATGTCGTCAGCAGCATACTCGCGCCGCTGGGAAACGGTCACCCGATGGAGTGATCCGACGGCTGCTTGAGGTCGTCGACGAACGTCGTCCACGCCTCCGCCCGGAACGCGAGCTTCGGCCCCCGGCGGTTCTTGGAGTCGCGTACGGGGACGAGGTCGGGGTGGCCGGCGGCGACTTCGAGGCAGTCGGCGCCACTGCCGTCGCTGGGCGTCGACCCCATCAGCGGTGCGAGCGACGAGCCCTTCGCGCTGGTGCTCCTCGGGCGCTGCAACGTCCGTACGGCGACGCGGCTGGCCGCCGTGCTGGAGGGCGTGGCCGCGGGCGGCGACGAGGGTGAGTGACGTGTCGTACGCCCTTGATGCGCGCGACGGGCGCATCGGCGAGGTCATGGGGCGCGAGGGCGGGTACGTGCAGTTGCGGCCCGTGGGCGGCGGGTGCGAGTGGGACTGTCCGGCTGAGGCGTTGGGGGAGGCTGCGCCTGCGGATGTGCTGCGGGCGCGGGTGCGGCGGGTGAACCGGGAGGGGCGGCTGCCCTGAGGTGGGGGCGGTCGGCCCGGGCGAGGCCGGGCCGACCGGCTCAGGTCGGGGTCAGCAGAGGCGGCCGACGTAGTGGGCGCCGTCGATCTTGCTGCTGCTGCCGAGCCAGGTGTCGCCGGGGCCCACGCACTTCTCGTAGTTCGGGCCGAACACCTCCACCTCGATGATGATGCGGGAGCCGTCGCCCGTGCAGTGGTTGTAGTACGCGTCGCTGCCCGTCTCGTAGAACCCGCAGGGGTTCGCGGCTGCGGTGGCCGCCGGGGCTGCGACGGCGAGCAGCAGGGCGCCGGCCACGGGGGTGGCGGCGGCGAGGGCGGTGGTGAGGACGCGGCGGACGTTCAAGGCCTTCAAGGACGGTCTCCTGGAGAGGGGAAGGGAAAGGTGGGTGTCGGACATCGGCAGCATTGACGATCAAGGCGCGGCGATCCGGCACTTTTCCCGGACGGGGTGCGTGGTTCACCCGGTCGTGTGGATCAAGGTTTGACAGACCCGGGGCTGTGGTGGGCGTCACACTCTGGGTTTCGAACTTTGGGCGTCGGCCGCGCATCTACTCGGCGTCGGGTTCACAGAGGAACATCTAGAGGAACACTCAATGGGTTATCTGCGCGGATTCATCCCCTGGATCGTCTCGGGTGTGGTCTCGTCCTTCGACTGGCGCTGGGGCGCGGCAGCGGGCCTCGTCACGGGGCTGCTGCTCCTGGTGCAGGACCGCCGTCGCGGGGTCGGCCTCGATGCCCTGATCCTGGAGATCAGCACCGTCGCGTACTTCGTCGTGGTCGGCGTCGTCGCCGTCACCGCGCCGGACTCGGCCCTGGCGGACCACACCGACGTCGTCTCCTTCGGCTGGCTTGCGGCCACCGCCTGGGGGACGCTGGTGATCAGGCGCCCCTTCACGCTGGGGATCGCCCGGCGCCAGACACCCCGCGAGTACTGGGACATGCCGGAGTTCATCCGGGTCAACAACCACATCACCAGTGCCTGGGGCGCCGGCTTCACCTTCATCGGCGTCGCTCTGGCGGTCTGCGGCGCGGTGGACGCCCCGGCCTGGGTGGGCATCACCGCCCATGTCGCCGGTCTCGTCGGCCCCGCCGTCTTCACGAAGGTCTATCCCGCCCGGGCCCAGGCGCGAGTGACATCCGCGGCCTCGCAGGCCCCGCACCCGCACCTCACCGTCATCCCACCGCACGACCACGAAGGAGCTGGCGCATCGTGAGCACCACACCGGAAGCAAGCCAGGCAAACCAGGCAAGGGAAGCGAAGAACGTCGTCCTCGTCCACGGCGGATTCGTCGACGGATCGGGCTGGAAGGGGGTCTACGAGCTGCTGCGCGCCGACGGCTACCACGTGAGCGTCGTCCAGAACCCGACGCTCTCGCTCGCCGGCGACGCCGCCACGACCAGGCTGTCGCTCGACGCCCAGGACGGCCCGACCGTACTGGTCGGACACTCCTACGGCGGCGCGGTGATCTCCGAGGCCGGCAACCACGAGAACGTGTCCGCGCTCGTGTACATCGCGGCGTTCGCGCCCGACAAGGGCGAGTCCGTGAACACCCTCATCGCGGACCCGCCGCCCGGAGCCCCCGTACCGCCGATCCTGCCGCCCGTCGAAGGGTTCCTCTTCCTCGACCGGGAGAAGTTCGCCGAGTCCTTCGCCGGGGACCTGCCCGCCGAGGAGGCCCAGTTCCTGGCCGACTCCCAAGTGCCGTGGGGCCTGGACGCGTTGGGCGGGGCGGTCGGTCACCCGGCCTGGCGCAGCAAGCCGAGCTTCTACCTGGTCGCCACCGACGACCGCATGATCCCGCCCCCGGCCCAGCGGATCATGGCCGAGCGGGCCGGCGCGACGGTGACCGAGACCGGCGGCAGCCACGCCGTGTACGTGTCCAAGCCCGCCGAGGTCGCCGAGCTGATCAAGAGGGCCGCGTCGGGGAAGTAATCCCGGACCATCCCATCCCATCCCCGTTCCCCTGCGGATCCCGCGACCGGCACGACACTCGCGGGATCCGCAGGGGGCTCACCGAGGTCACGAGGGCCGCCAGGCCACCAGGGCCGCGAGGGCACCAGCGCCACCAGGTCATCAGGCCGCCAGGGCCACGAGGCCACCAGGCCACGAGACCGCCAAGGCGCCAAGGCCCCCCGAGCAACAAGGAGACAAGGTAAGCGGCATGGCCGACGAGACAGCTCTTCCCCTGTATCTCCGGGGCCGCTTCGCTCCGGTCCCGGACGAGCACAGCGCGGCCGGTCTCACCGTGCGGGGCGCCCTGCCGCCCGAGCTGGACGGCCGCTACCTGCGCAACGGCCCCAATCCGCTGCCCGGCGAGGACAAGGGCCACTGGTTCACCGGCCCCGGCATGCTCCACGGCATCCGGCTGAGGGGCGGACGCGCCGAGTGGTACCGCAACCGGTGGGTCCGTACCCGGGAGTTGGAGGGGCACCCGTTCATCCGCGCGGACTCCACCGTCGACCTGGCCACGACGCCCGCCAACACCCACGTGATCCGGCACGCCGGTACCGTGCTGGCGTTGTGCGAGGTGGGCCTGCCCTACTGGGTCACTCCGGAGCTGGAGACCGTCGGCCCGTACGACTTCGGGGGGCGCCTGACGACCGCGATGACCGCGCACCCCAAGGAGGACCCGGTCACCGGCGAACTGCACCTGTTCGGCACCGGGTTCACCCCGCCGTACCTCACCTACCACCGGGTCACCGCGGACGGGCTGCTGCTCGACAGCCGGCCGGTCGGCGTACCGGGCCCGACGATGATGCACGACTTCGCCATCACCGAGCACCACATCGTGTGGCTGGACCTGCCCGTCGTCCTCGACCCGGGGCTGGCCGGGCGCGGCGGCATGCCCTACCGGTGGGACGACGAGTACGGCGCCCGGCTCGGCGTCATGCCGCGTACGCCCGGCAGCACCGAGGTGCGGTGGTACGACGTCGATCCCTGCTACGTCTTCCACGTGGGCAACGCCCACGAGGACGCGCACGGGCGCATCGTGCTGGACGCGGTGCGCTACGACCGCGCCGGCTTCGAGCACACCTGGTCGGACATCGGCGGCCCCACCGGCCCCACCGGGCCCACGTGGCCCACAGCACCGGGCCGCTCCTCGGCTCTCTCCCCGGCCCCCTCCGTCCTGCACCGCTGGACACTGGACCCGGGCACCGGCCGCGTCACCGAGTCCCGGCTGGACGACCGCGAGGCCGAGTTCCCCACCCACAACGAGACCCTCACCGGGCGCCCGAACCGCTACCTGTACACCGTCTCCGGCGACGGCATCGCCAAGCACGACCTCACGCGGCACACCCGCCAGGTCCACGAGACCCCCGGCAGCCGCTACGCCGGGGAGGCGGTCTTCGTACCGGCGCCGGACGCCACCGGCGAGGACGAGGGCTGGCTCCTGTCGCTCGTCTCGGACGACGACGGTGCGGCGGGCGAACTGCTCGTCCTCGACGCCGCCGACCTCTCCGTACAGGCGGTGGTGGAACTGCCCTGCCCGGTCCCGGCCGGCTTCCACGGCAGCTGGCTGCCCGAGCCCGCGCACGGGCTCTGAAGCCCTCCCGGAAAAGAGGGACTTCCGCGATACTCCACTCCATCCCGTCTTCTTCTTAAATGGCTAAACAGCACACGGTTTGTGACACGTCGTCACGGAGGCGTTCAGACATGGTGCCCCTCGACCCGCCCACGGATGAGGAACTCACCCGCCGGGCCCAGTCCGGCGAGGCCGAGGCCCTCGGTCTGCTGCTGGCCCGCCACCAGGCGCCGATGCGCGCGGTGGCGCTGAGCCTGCTCGGGTACGGCCCCGACGCGGAGGACGCGGTGCAGGAAGCCGCGCTGACCGCGCTGCGGCGCATCGGCGACGTACGGGATCCCACGGCCGTGGGAGCGTGGCTGCGGGCGGTCGTACGCAACGCCTGCCGCATGCGCCTGCGCGCCGCGCGGGAGACGCCCGGCCTCGACGGCCTCGACCACCTGCGCCTTCGCGACGACGAGCCGTCGCACCCGGAGCAGCTCATCGAGCGGCACGCGATGCGCGACTGGATCTGGGACGCGGTGGAGGAACTGCCGGAGCAGCTGCGGCTGGTGCTGATGCTGCGGCACTTCAGCGGGATCACCTCCTACCAGGAGATCGCCGACGCGTGCGACGTACCGGTCGGCACGGTACGCAGCAGGCTCAACCAGGCCAGGGCGAAACTGGCCCGGGTGCTCACGGACAGCGCCACGCAGGCGCACGACGACGCGGCGGCCGTCACCGAGGAGAGCAGGCACGAGGGCATGGCGACCCTCCAGGCGTGGCAGACCGGGGGCCTGCCCCGGGAGATCTCCGAGCTGTGGCCGGCGGAGTCCGAAATGGTCGGCCGGCTCGGTCGGCCGGGCGAGCACACGCATCCCATCCCGGTCATGCGCCGCTACCTGGAGTACGGGGTGCGCCAGCATCTGCGCCATGTGGTGGCCAGCCGGGACATCGACATCTGGGAAATGGACGTCACCCACGAGGTGGACGTCACCCTGCTCGACCCCGCCCACATCTGCCCACCGAACCTCGCCTGGCTCATGTTCCGCCGCGACGGACGGGTTCAGCGGCTCCGGGTGGTCTTCCCCCGGCAGGCGTGACGAGAACAGCTCCGGCCGCGCGGGAGCCCGAAGCCGAGCCTGCCGACCTCCATTCGGAACGTGCTCACAGGTTCCCCATCGGCTCGATGTCCACCTTCACCGGGGTGCCCCAGATCCGCAGGACCTCGTAGTCGGTGAACTCGTGGACCAGGCGATAGGCGATACCGGGACGGGATCCCCGGCGCTCGGCGGAGAGGTAGCGCTCGGCCTCCAGGCGGTCGCGGCGCGGGGTGCCGCAGAGCTGCCAGACCTGGCCGGTCCAGACCTCGGGGAGCCAGCGCTGCTGGGGCTGGGGGCGGTCGGCGCGGACGCCGTAGCGGGACATCGTGCGCTCGGGGGCCGCCGATTCCGGGTCGGCGGGACGCGACTGGGGGTAGGTGCCGTTCTGCTCGCTGCTGCGGCGTGCGCTGCGGCGGCGCGTCTCGCAGAGCAGGCACAGGTCGACGGCGCTCTCGTCGACCGGGCCGTTGGGGTGCTCGGCGCAGCGGGTCGTGGGCGCCGACCCGATCACCGTGTCCTCCAGGATCGCCAGGGCCCGCTTCAGGTCGGCCTTGACCTCGTGCAGTTTCGCGTCGGCGCTGTCGCGGGTGAGCACGTCCCCGTGCTCGCCGAGGACGCGCAGGGCTCGCCCGAGGGCGGTCAACTGGGCGTGGTTCACGATGGTCGTCCCTTCGGCGGACAGGCGTACGTGCGTGTACATGCGGTTCGCTGAGTGTTCAGCGGTCTCCACCGTCGCACACGCCACTGACAACGCGGGCGCGAGTACGGGTATGCCTACGGAGGCGGCCCTACGCCTCGAACTCCGTGAGGTCGATCGCGTGCACGATCAGCTGATGGCCGTACACCGGGTGGGTCGTCTGCCGTTCCTCCGTCAGGCCCAGCTTGCGGATGACGTTCTCGGAGGCGTCGTCGCCCGCCCTGCTGATGCTGATCACCCGGTCGAGACCCCGGTCCTGGAGGGCGAACTCCAGGGTGGCGTGGGCGGCCTCGGAGGCGTACCCCTGGCCCCAGAACTGCGAGCCGAGCAGCCAGCCGATCGCCACGTCGGCCGCGACCTCCGGCAGGAACTCGGGCACGGACAGGCCGACGGCGCCCGTCAGTTCGCCCGAGGCGAGCAGTTCGACGGCGAAGACGCCGAAGCCCTCCTCGTCCCACTCCTCCTCCCACCGCTCGATCGCCTCGGCCGTGTACTCCAGGTCACGCACCGAGCCGTCGTCGATCCAGCGCATGACCTGGGAGTCCGCGTGGATCTCCGACAGGGGCACGAGGTCGTCGTCGGTCCAGCGGCGGAGGAGGAGGCGGGGGGTGTGGATCTCGGTCATGGCGCCCATCCTGCCCGACGGGTGGAGGCCCCCACGCATCAGTGGGGTGCAGCCGCCAGGGCGGCCCGCAGATGGCCGTCGTTCTCCGCGAGGAGGCGGGCGGCCGTCGGGCCGTCCACTCCGCCCAGTACGACGAGGATCGCGTTCTTCGTCTCCCCGTCCGTCGCCGCGAGCGCCGCCTCGATCTCCTCGTCGCCCGCCCCGGTCGCCAGGGCGACGATCCGCCGCGAACGGGCCCGGAGCTTCTCGTTCGACGCCCGTACGTCGACCATCAGGTTCCCGTACGTCTTGCCGAGCCGGATCATCGTGATCGTCGACAGCATGTTGAGGACCAGCTTCTGGGCCGTGCCCGCCTTGAGCCGCGTCGAGCCGGTGAGCAGCTCGGGCCCGACGACGATCTCGATGCCGTGCTCGGCCGCCGCCGCGAGCGCGCTGTGCGCGTTGCAGGACAGCCCGATCGTCAACGCGCCCTGCGCGCGGGCGTGTTCGACGGCACCGATCGCGTAGGGGGTGCGTCCGGATGCGGAGACGCCGACCACCGTGTCCAAGGGGGTGATGTCGAGCGCGTCGAGGTCACCGGCGGCCAGCTCCTTGGAGTCCTCGGCGCCCTCGACCGAGGTGACCATGGCCTCGGGGCCGCCCGCGATCACGCCCGTGACCTGCGCGGGGTCGGTGTTGAAGGTGGGCGGGCACTCGGACGCGTCCAGCACGCCGAGCCGGCCGGGCGTCCCCGCGCCCGCGTAGACCAGCCGGCCGCCGCGTGCCATACGGGCCGCCAGGGCGTCGATCGCGGCGGCGATCTCGGGGAGCCGTTCGGCGACGGCGGCCGGGACGGTGGTGTCCTCGGCGTTCATCAGCCGGGCGATGTCGAGGGTGGGCAGCTGGTCGATCTCGGCCAGCTCCGGGCGGAACGCCTCGGTCGTCAGCGTCTCCAACTCCTCTTTGAGGGCGCGGTGGTTGGAGGAGGCGTCAGCGGTGGAGGTCATGGCGTGCGGCTCTTTCTGGTCTAACGGTCCAACGGTCTTCCCGTGTTATCGGCGTGCTGTCGTGCTGCCGCTGCGCGGGGTGTGGCGGTGCGCCAGGGCCTCGTAGGAGGCCGAGAGGGCGGGTGCGGCGGTCTCGTACGTCTTCTGCGCCACGCCTATGAACAGGCAGTCCACGACGAGGAGTTGGCTGGTGCGGGACGACATGGCCGCCGGGCGCAGCTCGCTCTCGCGGGCCGTGGAGGTGGTCAGGATGTGGTCGGCGTACTGCGTGACGGGCCCGTCGGGCCGCCCGGTGATCGCGACGGTGGTGGCCCCCCGCTCGAACGCAACCCTGAGTGGCTCGATGACGTCCCCGGTCGACCCCGAGTGCGTGATCGCGACGGCGACGTCCTTCGCGCGCAGCTGCACGGCGTTGGTGACGGCGAGATGCGGGTCGCTGTGGGCGTGCGCTATCAGCCCTATGCGCAGCAGCTTCTGGGTGAGGTCCTGGGCGACCAGGCCGGAGGCGCCGACGCCGTAGATGTCGATCCGACGGGCGGCGGCGAGCGCGCCGACGGCGGCGGACAGCTGGGCGATGTCCAGCCCGGCGGCCGTGTCGGCGAGGGTCTGCTGCTCGTCGTACGCCAGTTTCGCCACCACGTCGGCGAGCGGGTCGTCGACGGCGATGTCGGCGGTCACGGCGGGGGAGCGGCCCGACTGCTGCTGGGCGGCCAGGCCCGCGAGCGCGAGCCGCAGATCCCGATACCCGGGGTACCCGAGCAGCCGGGCGGTACGGACGACCGTCGCCTCGCTGGTACCGGTGAGTTCGGCGAGACCGGTGACCGTGAGGGCCGCGCAGCCGGCCGGGTCGGCGGCGACCGCCTCGGCGACGCGCTGCATGGAGCGGGTCATCGTGGGCGCCAGTGTCCGCACCTTGGCGGCGAGGGCGGCGGGCGCGGGCGGGGTGACACCGAATCCACCGGGTCCACCGGGCGCGGCGGCGGCTGATCCGAAAATTTCCTTCACTTCTTGGGTCACATGATGAAAGATATTTTCCATTCGGTCGGACGGTCAAGAGTGCGCACAATGGGTGCATGACCCCCATCACCTCCTTGGAGCAGGCGTTGCACGCGGCACGCGCCCTCGTGCTCGCCGACCTGGTCGCGGGCGAGGTCGCCGAGGCGGACGTGGTCTCGATGGTCGAGGAGTCGGTCGTACAGCGCCGCTGGTGGGTCGAGCAGTGGCCGGAGGGTTCCGGGTACGTGGCGGGGCTGGTCGCCCAGGACGTCCAGGACGCCCTCCTGGAGAGCTACGGCCGCTGGCCCCTGTGCCCGGTGTGCGGCGCCGGCGATCCGCACGCCCTGGAGGTGGAACCGGAGCTGGGCCCCGACCCGCAGTGGGTCTGCCACAAGGCGGGGGTGCGGGTCGCGTCCCTGGGTGCGCTGGGTTCCGCGGGCGGGACCGACGGTGGGTCGGCCTCGTCGTGACCGTCTACATAGACCCGCCTGTCTGGCCGGGCCACGGACGCCTGTGGTCCCACCTCGTGAGTGACGTGTCGTACGACGAACTGCACGCGTTCGCCGATGAGTTGGGGGTGCCTCGACGGGCCTTCGAGCGCGACCACTACGACATTCCGTCGCATCGGTACGGGGATGTGGTGGCGGCCGGGGCGGTGGAGGTCAGCAGCCGCGAGGTGGTGCGGCTGCTGCACGGGGCGGGGCTGCGCAGGCGGAAGACGTCGGACCTGACCGACAGGCCGGGGCGTCAGCCGCGCAACTCGTAGGCCTGGAGCCCCTCTTCGTCCAGTTCCTCGCTCACCTTCACGAATCCGGCGCGGGCGATCACCGCCTGGGACGGGGTGTTGTGCGGCTCGATGGTCGCGAACAGGGACCGTACGTCGTCCCGGGCCAGCGCCCACTTCGCCAGAACGCGCAGCGCCTCTGTGGTGTAGCCGTTGCCGCGTGCGGCTTCCGCGAGGTCGTAGCCGACCTCGGCCTTGCCGTCCTCGTCGGGAACGCCGTGGAAGCCGATGCCGCCGACCGCGCGGTCGTCCTCACGGCGTACGAGGACGTACAGGCCGAACTCCGGGCGGTGCACGCCCGCTTCGTACGACTTGACCACCATCCCGGCGGCCTCGCGAGTGCCGTCGAAGGGGCCGCCCTCGATCCAGTCGAAGCCGCCGGTGCCGCCCGCGCTCAGATCGGTGGCGGCGGCCGGGGTGACGCCCTCCAGGCGGAGGCGTTCGGTGTCGAGGACGTGGTTGTTCGTCCAGTGCCACTCGGTGAGCCGGGCGCGGCCGGGGAGGTCGGCGCGGCCGGTCGCCCAGAGCAGGTTCCGCCAGTGGTCGGGGCCCGGCCGGACCTCCGGGAAGATCCGGGTGAGGACGAACTCGGCCAGATGCGCGGGCGGTTCGTACGGCAGCCCGAGGCCCTCGGCCATGTCGTGGGCGTGCAGCAGTACCTCGGCGATGCCCATCGCGGCGAAGCCCTCGCGGTTCGCGCTGCGGAAGGGGAGCGGGTGGAAGGCCCGCGCGTCACGGGGTGCGGTGCGGATGGCGGCGGTGAGCAGGGCGCCGGTCGCCGCGATGACGTCGAGGACGTCGGAGTTGCCGGCGTTGGTGGCGGGGTTCAGGCCGTCGTCCTCGCTGGTGAGGCTGATCCTGAGGGGGAGGTAGCCGTGCTGTGCCCGACCCGCCAGCCGGGTGGCGTACGCAATGAAGTCGGCGACGATGTGCTCGGCGGTCTGCCGGCAACTCCACTCCAGCCCACCGGCGTTGATGCCCACCCAGTCCCGGTCCACCGCCGGCCGCAGCAGCGCCACCACGCTCGCGACGGCCTCGTCCACTTCGTCCGCACCCATGCTCAGCATGCGGCGAGGATAGGTGGTCGGGTGGGCGCGCGGACACGGATTAATGGGCCCGGTCAAAGGGGCTCCGGATCCGCTTCGAGCCGCGCCAGCTCCGCCGCGACATTGGCCCGCGCCGCCTCCTCCCACACCTGCGCCCCGTACGGCGTCCGGAACAGTCTTGGCAGGGCGAGGAGTTGGCGCAGTACCGCTGCCCGCCCCTCCCGGAAGGCGTCCTCCGGGACGAAGCCGTACTCCTCGCGGACGGCGGCCGTGTAGGTGGCGTACGTCTCCGGGGGCGCGGCCAGGATCGCGAGGTCCGCGTCGCACAGGACCTGGCCGTTGCGGTCGTCGGGCGCCGGGGCGTGGGTGACGGTCAGGCGGACCAGGCGGGCCACCTCGGCCGTGTCCGCCGCCGAGACACCGGCCTCCGGGAGCGCGCGCTCGGCGAGACGGGCGGAGCGTTCCTCGTTCTCGGAGCGGTCGGGGGCGTACACGGCGTCGTGGAACCAGGCGGCGAGGCGGACCAGGGCGGGGTCGGGGGCGTACCCGGCTTCGGCCTGCTCCAGCACGTCGATGTGGTCCAGGACCGCGGTGAGGTGGGTGAGGGTGTGGTAGCGGCGGTGGGGTTCCTGGTAGCGGGTGAGGAGGTTGTCGGCGTAGGGGGTGGGGGTGGCCGTGGTGGCTTGGGCTGCTTTCAGGGTTTGGGTCCAGCGGGTGCGGAGGGCGTCGAGGGTGCTGGAGGTGTCTGGATCGGCTTGATCAGGCATGGGGGCATTCTCCCGGTCGGCCGCTTCCGCCCCTAGCGTGGAATCCATGACGTCTTCTGCCGATGTACGTGACGTACGTGACCCCGAGCTGCCCGGGCGGCTCCTGACCGTCGAGCGCGACACGCTGATACCGCTGCTGCGGGCCCGGTCCGAGGCCGACTTCGGGATCCTGACCGCCGGGTGTCCCGAGTGGACCGTGCGGGATGTGCTCGCGCACTGTTCGGCCGTGCTGCTGAGGGTGGTGGAGGGGCGGCTGGAGAAGGGGGCCTTCTCGCCCGAGTCGAACGCCCGGGACATCGCCGAGCGGGGCGACTGGACGAACGCGCGGGTCGTGGACGAGCTGGAGCGGGCGATGGGGGAGGCCGGGGTGGTGATCGCCCGGGCCGGCGGGGTGCTGGACGGGGTCGCGCTCGGGGAGTGGGTGCACGCAGGTGACGTACGCGAGGCTCTTGGCGAGCCCGGGGCGTATGCGGGGCCCGGGCTGCCGTACGCGCTGCCGCTGCTCGCGCGGCTGAGCCGTGAGCGCGGGCTGGTGCCGCTCCATGCCGACGTCGACGAACTGGACGAGCCGTTGCGGCTGGGGGATGTGTCGGGGGTGCGGACGCCGGGGCGGTTCATCGGGGGTGCGGCGACGCTTGTACGGCTGTATGCGGGGCGGTCTGTGGTGGGGGCGGGGGCGGGGGCGGAGTCAGGATCGGGGGCGTTCGAGCTGGTGGGGGTGGAGGTGGGGGAGCTGAACATGTTCGGGGGGTGAGGGACGGGGCGGACCTCATGGGCGTACGCTTGGATTGGACTAGACCTGTAGTGCTCCAAGGGCGACCAAGGGAAGGGGTCCGATGGGCCAGCGTGCAGTCCTGGAGGTGATCGCCCTCGGTGTCGAGGACGCCGTCGCCGCTCGGGACGGAGGTGCGGACCGGCTGGAGCTGGTCACCGACATGGCCGCCGACGGGCTCACCCCGACGGTCGCGGCCTTCGCGGAGATCCGGGCCGCCGTCGACATTCCGCTGCGGGTGATGCTGCGGGTGACGGACGGGTTTGCCGCGGGGGATGTGGACGGGGTGGTGCGGGTGGCTCGGGAGCTGCGGGGGGTGGGGGCGGAGGAGTTCGTGCTCGGGTTCCTGGGGGCTGACGGGGGTGTCGATCTCGGGGCGGTCGAGCGGGTCGTCGGTGTGCTTGACGGTTGCCGGTGGACGTTCCATCGGGCGATCGACCATGCCGTCGACCGGGATGCGTTGCGCAAGCAGCTCGATGGTCTTCCGGGGCTCGACACTTACCTCACGGCTGGCTCGGTGGCGGGTGTTGATGAGGGCCTGCCTACGTTGCTCGCCGAGGCGGCGAGGGGTGGGGAGCCGGGGTATGAGCAGCGGCTTCTTGTGGGTGGGGGGTTGCGGCTGGAGCATGTGCCGCGGTTGCGGGCGGCTGGGGTGGATGCGTTTCACATCGGGGGGGCGGCTCGGCCGGAGGGGTGGGGGCGGCCGGTGTCTGTGGCGGCGGTGGGGGAGTGGCGGGGGGTGTTGGACGCGGGCTGAGGCCGGGCCTTTTCTCGCCCCCGCCGCCCCTACCCATTCCCATCCCCTGGGGGCTGCGCCCCCAGACCCCCCTTTCGCGCTGAACGCGCTCGTCCTCAAACGCCGGACGGGCTAAAAGATCAAGCCCCGGCCGGCACCATCCAGCCCGTCCGGCGTTTGAGGACAAGGCCCGTTCAGGGCCGGAGCGGGGGTCTGGGGGCGCAGCCCCCAGGGATGGGACGGGTAGGGGCGGCGGGGGCGAGAATCCTGCCCGCGCGTCCGTCAGGCCAGTTCCCCCGGCAGCGGCGCCGCATGCGTCACGATCAACCCCGACACCGCTCGGGTCAGGGCCACGTACAGGCGCCGCAGGCCGGTGCGTTCGTCGGGCTCTCCGTCCACCACCGCCCGGGGCTCGTCCAGGACCACGTAGTCGTACTCCAGGCCCTTCGCCAGCGACGCCGGGACCAGGGTGAGGCGGGTCTCCTGCGTTGTCTCCTCGCCGGGGGACAGGTATCCGATGCCCGCCTCCCTCAGCGCTTCCGCCAGCGCCGCGACCCGCGCGTCCGCCGCGATCAGGCCCGTCGAGCCCTCGTTGCGGAGCAACTCCTCGCAGGCGCGCACCACTTCGGCCTCCGGAGAATCCGTACCGCTGATCTCCCGTACCTCGAAGAACCCCGGGTTCTCGCGGACCGATGCCACGGGCGTGAGACCTGGTGCGATGTGCGGCAACAGGCGGGACGCGTACGTGATCACGTCCGTCGGGACGCGGAAGCCCGCCGTCAGCTCCTCCACCACCGCGTCCGACTTGCCCAGGTGGGCCAGCGCCTCCTCCCAACTGCGCGTCGCCCAGGGGGTGGTGCCCTGCGCCAGGTCGCCCAGTACCGTCGCCGAGCCGGTCGTGCAGCGTCGGCCCACCGCCCGGTACTGCATCGGGGAGAGGTCCTGTGCCTCGTCCAGGACGACATGCCCGAGGGAGTGCGTGCGCTGGACCAGGTCGGTCGTCTCGTCGATCAACACGGCGTCCGCGGCTGACCACTTGGCCGACTTCACCGACCGTACGGGCTTCGCCCAGAGGATCTCCTTCTGCTCGTCCTCGTCGAGGATTCCCGCCGCGTGGACGGCCAGGAAGTCCGCGTCGGTGAGCAGCCGCAGGACCAGTTTCGCGGGGTCGACCGGTGGCCAGACCGCCTTCACCGCCGCCTTCACCGCCGTGTTGCGGGCCACCGCGTCCTGGACGCGGTCGTCGGGCGCCTCGCCCGACCGTTCCATCTGCACCAGCACCGCGTGCGCGATCCGCTGCGGCAGCGCCTCGCGGGCGGCGCCGTACCGGATGCCCCGGTCCAGCAACTCCCGGACGATGACTTCGAGTTCGTACGCCGGGACGCGCCAGCGCCGTGACCCCCGTACGACCATCACCGGCTCGGTGGGGAGGGTGACGTGGGAGTAGACCGCCCTGCGGAGAACCTCCGCCATCCTCGCGTCGCCCTTGATGACGGCCGCCGCCGCGTCGTCCCTACCGCGCACCTCCACATGGGCCACCAGGTCGTCGACCGTGGCCTGCTTGACCTCCAACTCGCCCAGGGCGGGCAGCACTTGCTCGATGTAGTGGAGGAAGGAGCGGTTCGGCCCGATGACGAGGGTGCCGGTGCGGGCCAGCCGGTCGCGGTGGGCGTAGAGGAGGTAGGCGACCCGGTGGAGGCCGACTGCCGTCTTCCCGGTGCCGGGACCCCCCTGCACGCACACCGAGCCGCCCAGCCCGCTGCGTACGATCTCGTCCTGTTCGGGCTGGATGGTCGCCACGATGTCGCGCATCGGGCCCACGCGCGGGCGCTCGATCTCCTGCTGGAGCAGCTTGCTGGTGGCCGCCGCCTCGGCGGGGTCGGAGAGGTGCTCGTCCTCGTACGCGGTGAGGTCCCCGCCGGTGTACCCGAACCGGCGGCGCAGCCCGATGTCCATCGGGTCCTTCTTGGACGCCCGGTAGAACGGCTGGGACACCGGGGCACGCCAGTCGATGACCATGGGGTCCCCGTCGGCGTCGTGCACGTGCCGCCGCCCGATGTAGAACTGCTCCCCCTCCGCGCCCTCGGCCTGCTCGGCGCCGGGCGCGTGGAGGTAGTTGAGGCGGCCGAAGAACAGCGGGGTGTGACTGAGGTCGGCGAGGGCCTTGATCCGCTCCTCGATCTGGTGGGAGAGGACCGCCGCGTTGACCCAGTTCGCGGTGACGTCCTTGATGTCGAGGGACTCCGCGTCCTCACGCATGGCCCGGAGGGCCGCCCGGGAGGCGGAGAGATGGGAACGTTCGCGGCCGAGGGGGTCGTCGGGCATGGGGATGGGGATGGGGACGGGGCTGGACAAGGGGGGTGCCTCCGGATACCTGCTGCATACCTGCCGCATTTCTGCTGCGGTATCTGCTTCTGCTGCTGGGGTGTGACGTCGAGAGCCACCCGGTTTCCGTCCGGGCGGCGGCACTCCGTGAGCGGGAGGCGGGCAAGAGCGGAGATTTTAGGGGAGGGGAGGAGGCGGAGGCCAATCAATTTCGACGCCCCGGCACGCACGCCCCGGCCGCACGCCACCGCCTACGTCGTCCGTAGTCCCCTAGGGGGCAGGCTCCACCTTCCTATGGGGGAGACGTCCACCCGGAGTCGTACGGCGGTACGACGGAGGTTCGCCCCGCAGGCCGATGGCATCGGGGGCCCCGGACGCGACCATGGATACATGAGCGCAGCAACCTTCACCCCCGCGTCCGTGTCCTCCCGTCGCCCCGGCGCCACCGCCGTAAAGGGCGGCCACAGCCACCGCCTTGGCGACGCTTTCCGCGCCGTCAGGGTGTTCACCGGCGCCGCCCTGAGCGTCGTACTCCTCGGCGAATACGGCGAGGAGGCGGGCGTGCGCCGCAGGTGAGCGGCGCCCCGCCAGGAGCACCGGTCATCAGCCGGTGATCAACCGGTCATCAGCCGGTCAGCTCTCGTCCGAAGCCAGCAGCTCGTCCGCGTCCACGATCCGGTACGCGTAGCCCTGTTCCGCCAGGAAGCGCTGGCGGTGTGCGGCGAAGTCCTGGTCGATGGTGTCCCGGGCGACCACCGAGTAGAAGTGCGCCTTGTGGCCGTCGGCCTTCGGACGCAGTACCCGGCCCAGGCGCTGGGCCTCCTCCTGGCGTGACCCGAACGTGCCCGAGACCTGGATGGCGACCGTCGCCTCCGGCAGGTCGATCGAGAAGTTCGCGACCTTGGACACCACCAGCACACTGATCTCGCCCTGCCGGAACGCCTCGAAGAGCTTCTCGCGCTGCGAGTTCGGCGTCTCGCCCTTGATGACTGGCGCGTTCAAGTGCTCGCCCAGTTCGTCCAGTTGGTCGATGTACTGGCCGATGACGAGGATCTGCTGACCGGCGAAGCGCCGCACGATCGCCTCCGTGACCTTGCGCTTGGTCGCGGTGGTCGCACAGAAGCGGTACTTCTCCTCCGTCTCGGCCGTGGCGTACGCCAGTCGTTCCGACTCCGTGAGGTTCACCCTCACCTCCACGCAGTCCGCCGGCGCGATGTAGCCCTGCGCCTCGATCTCCTTCCAGGGCGCGTCGAAGCGCTTCGGGCCGATGAGGGAGAACACGTCCGACTCGCGGCCGTCCTCCCTGACCAGGGTCGCCGTCAGGCCCAGGCGGCGACGCGCTTGCAGGTCTGCCGTGAACTTGAAGACCGGTGCCGGCAGCAGGTGTACCTCGTCGTAGACGATCAGGCCCCAGTCGCGGGAGTCGAACAGCTCCAGGTGCGGGTAGACGCCCTTCCGCCTGGTCGTCAGTACCTGGTACGTCGCGATGGTGACCGGGCGGATCTCCTTCTTCGTGCCGCTGTACTCGCCGATCTCCTCCTCGGTCAGCGACGTCCGCTTCACCAGCTCGTGCTTCCACTGCCGGGCCGAGACCGTGTTCGTGACGAGGATCAGGGTCGTGGCCTTGGCCTCGGCCATTGCCCCCGCTCCTACCAGCGTCTTTCCCGCGCCGCAGGGGAGGACCACCACTCCGCTGCCGCCGTGCCAGAAGTTCTCCACGGCCTGCTGCTGGTACGGGCGCAGCGCCCACCCGTCCTCGGCCAGCTCGATCGGATGCGCCTCGCCGTCGACGTACCCGGCGAGGTCCTCGGCCGGCCAGCCCAGCTTCAGCAGCACCTGCTTGATCTGCCCGCGCTCGGAGGGGTGCACGGCCACGGTGTCCGGGTCGAGGCGGGCGCCGACGAGAGGGATGATCCGCTTCGAGCGGAGGATCTCCTCCAGGATCGGGCGGTCGGTGGTCGTCAGGACCAGACCGTGCGCCGGGTGCTTGGAGAGGGTGAGGCGGCCGTAGCGGTCCATCGTCTCGGCGATGTCGACGAGCAGCGCGTGCGGCACGGGATAGCGGCTGTACTGCACGAGCGCGTCGACGACCTGCTCGGCGTCGTGCCCCGCCGCCCGCGCGTTCCACAGGCCCAGCGGGGTCACCCGGTAGGTGTGGATGTGCTCGGGCGCCCGCTCCAGCTCGGCGAACGGCGCGATGGCCCGACGGCAGTCGCCGGCCTGCTCGTGGTCGACCTCCAGGAGCAGGGTCTTGTCCGACTGGACGATGAGTGGACCATTCACGTACGTACACATCCCTTCCGTACGGTCAAACGTCCAGTGTGCCCCATCGCGGGGGTGACCCCGGGGGCGGCGTCGGCTACGAAAGGCTGTGCGGAGGTTACGGAGTGGGTTGTTGTTCTGGATCAGGCGTCCCAGTCCCGATACGCTGCGTCAGGTTTCGCGTGCCACGGACCTGACAGCGCACGCGTATGTGCGAAGGATGCCGATGGATGCCAGTGCCGCCCGTATCGACTCATGTCTGCTCGATGTCACGGAGCTGAGCATGGAGGCGCTGGACGAACTGGTCGAGAACCTGCCCGACACCGTGCTCGGCGCGATGCTGCGACGCGTGGTCGACGAGGCGGTCAACCCGGTCGGGGTGCCGTACGCCGCGTTCGACTCCTCGATCTGACATCGGCTGACATCGGACGGGCATTCGAGATCGGGTTGGGCAGCTTGAGCCGGTACCGCTCTGGGTATGACCATGACCCGGACGTGCTCCGGCGCACAGGCGGCATGCCGTCAGGCCGGCCCGGGAGGTATCGGGGGGCGTTTTGGTTCAGGAGCCGTACTTCTTCCTCAGCTATGCGCGGAAGGACGATCGCGACGAGTTCGTGAAGCGGTTCTACGACGATCTCGCACTGGAGTTGCGCCGCATCGGCGCCGATCCGTCCGCGCAGCCGCCGTTCCGGGACGTCGAGCGGCTCGGCCTCGGCGCGGACTGGGCCCGGGTGCTCGGCGGGGCCGTCGGGCACTGCCGTGCGTTCGTCGCGCTGTACTCCCCCTCCTATCTGAGCAGCGAGTACTGCGGCAAGGAGTGGACGGCGTTCCGGGAGCGGCTGGACAAGTACCGCCAGGAGACCGAGATCGATGTCCCGGCCCTCGTTCCGGTGCTGTGGGTGCCCATGGAGGGGGAGCTGCCGGATGGCATCGCCCGCTACCAGTACAACGAGGCGGGCATGGGCCAGGAGTACGCCACCCACGGGCTGATGCACATCCTGCGCACCGACCCGACGGGCCCGGTGTACCGCACGATCGTCGAGAAGGTCGCCGCCCGGGTACGGGTGGCCGCGGACCGCTTCCGGCTGCCGCTCACGCCCGGCCTCGATCTGAGTGAGGTCCGCGGGCTGTTCCCGGTGGCCGAGCAGCAGCGGCCCGCCGAACCGGGCACCGGGCACGTCCAGGTCTTCCTGGCCGCCGGGGTCGCCGACCCGCTGCCGGAAGGGCGGCAGCGGCCCGAGTACTACGGGCGCTCCCCGCGCGAGTGGACGCCGTACCACCCGCCCAAGTACCCCACGGTCGCCCACCGGGCGCAGAAGGTGATCGTGGAGGAGGGGTACACCAGCAACATCGAGGTCGTCGACGCCGGTCTCAGCGGTCGCCTCGACGAGACGATGGACAACAACCAGACGAGCATCCTGCTGGTCGACCCGTGGGCCGTGCGCTCCGAGACCTACCGGGACGTCCTCGCCGAGTACGACGGCCAGTACCGCCCGGCCACCGGCGTCCTGGTGCCCTGCCACGACGCCGACGAGGAGTCCGGCGGCGAGGCGATCTGGCAGGACCTGAGCCAGGTGCTGTGGCGCAACTGGCGCCGGCGCAACGACCCGCACGACCCGCTGTTCCGGGTGCGGGTGGATGCGGAGGACTTCGACGACCGGCTCGCCGTGATGCTGACGGTGGCGCAGAACCGGCTGATGGAGATGGAGAGCACGACTCCGTACCGGCTCCCGGTGGGGCCGCCCCCGCCCCCGCTGCACGGCCTCACCGTTCCGGGCCCGGCGCCCTCGGCTCCGCAGGAGCCGCCCCGGGACTTCGGCGGACACCACCCCGACAGCCCTGCCGCCCCCTACGACTCCGAGGAACCCGGCGGACCGCCCGCGCCTCGCTACTAAGGACACACGACGATGACCACTAGGCCTACCGGACCGGGCAAGATCGTCACGTTCTACTCGTACAAGGGCGGCACCGGTCGCACCATGGCGCTGGCCAACGTCGGCTGGATCCTCGCCAGCGCCGGCCACCGGGTCCTGCTGGTCGACTGGGACCTGGAGGCCCCCGGCCTGCACCGCTATCTGCACCCGCTGCTGGTCGACCCCGAACTGCGCTCCTCCAACGGTCTGATCAACATGGTGCAGTCGTACGTACGGACCGTGCTGAGCCCCCAGGAGCCGGCGGTACGCGCGACGGCCGCCGGGGGAGTTCCTCAGCAGCCCCGCCCGGCCGCCTCCTCCGCCTCCGTCACCGCCGAGGCCGACGACTGGCTGCGGGCCGCCGCCGATCTGTCGCCGTACACCATCGGACTGCTCCTTGAGCTGCCCTCCGGCGGCCGGCTCGACTTCGTGCCCGCCGGACGTCAGTCGGCCGCCTACTCCGCCGCCGTCACCAGCTTCAACTGGCACACCTTCTACGACCAGCGCGGCGGCGGGCACTTCCTCCAGGCCCTGCGCGAGGAGATGATCTCCTCCTACGACTACGTCCTGATCGACAGCCGGACCGGCGTCAGCGACACCTCCGGCATCTGCACCATCCTGCTGCCCGACATCCTCGTCGACTGCTTCACCATGAGCGTCCAGAGCATCCGGGGCGGTGTGGACGCGGCAGCCGCCGTACAGCGCTCCGCGCCCCGCCCCATCAGGGTGCTGCCGGTCCCCATGCGGGTCGAGGAGGCCGAGACCGAACGGCTGGAGGCCGGCCGGGACTTCAGCCGCAGCGAGTTCGGGCCCTTCCTGTCCTGGCTGGGGGAGGAGGAGCACGCCCGCTACTGGGGCGAGATCGAGATCCCGTACAAGGCGTTCTACGCCTACGAGGAGATACCCGCCACGGTCGCCGACCGGCCGCGCCAGGAACGCTCGCTGCTCACCGCGTTCGAGCGGCTCACCGAATGGATCTCGGAGGGGCAGGTGCGCCGCCTCGCCCCGCTGCCCGCCGACCGCCGGGCCGAACTGCGCACCGCCTATCTGCGCGTCCCCCGCACCCTGCCCACCCAGATCTACGTCAGCTACGCACCGCTGGGCCGGATGTGGGCCGAGTGGGCGGCGGAGGCCCTGGAGTCGGTCGGCTACCAGGTCTCGCTGCACAGCACGGTCGGCCCGGTCGGCGGCGTGCTCCCCGAGGTGGCCGGCACCCTGAACGGCCAGGGCCGGCTGCTGGCCCTGCTGTCCCCCGACTACGCGGCCCAGCCCCGGGCCGCCGCGATCCGCTTCCAGCTCGCCGGGCACGAGACGAACGACGGCCCCGGCATGGTCGCGGTCCGCCTCCAGGAACTCGCCCCGGCAGCCGCCGAGGCCTACCTCGACAGCACGGCCGCCGACCTCGGCCGCAGCGGCCCCGCCGAGGCCTTCGACCAGCTCGTCGCCGTACTCGGACCGCCCCCGGGCCGCCGGCTCCCGGACGGCTCGACCCCGGCCGTCGGCACCACCCTGCCCAGCTTCCCCGGCTCGGACCCGGTGGCCCAGCGCCTGCCCTCCCGCAACCTCACCTTCACCGGACGCGGACCCCTCCTGGAGCGGCTGCGCGACCACTTCACCGCCGGACCCGCGACCGCCGTACCCAGCCAGGTGCTGTACGGACTCGGCGGCATGGGCAAGACCCAGACCGCGCTGGAGTACGCCCACCGCCACAAGTCCGCCTACGACGTGGTCTGGTGGATCGACGCTGCCCAGCCCGGCTACATCCGCTCCGCCCTCGCCGACCTCGCCCCCGCCCTCGACCTGGAGGAGGGCGAGGACGTGCGCGGCACCGCCGAGGCCGTGCTGCGCGCCCTCGGGGAGGGACGGCCGTACAACCGCTGGCTCCTCGTGTACGACAACGCGGGCAGCCCCACCGAGCTGGACGGCCTGCTGCCCGAGGGGCCGCCCGGCGGGCATGTGCTCGTCACCTCCCGCGACCGGGCCTGGGTCAACAGCGTGGGCCGGGCCGAGGTGGAGGTGTTCACCCGCGCGGAGAGCGTGGAACTGCTGAACAGGTTCAGCCCGCGGCTCGCCGTGGAGGACGCCGAACAGGTCGCCCACGAACTCGGCGACCTGCCGCTCGCGGTGGGCCAGGCGGCGGTCTGGCTGAGTCAGAGCAGCATGCCCGTCGAGATGTACCTCGCCCGGCTGCGCGACCGGCCCACGGACATCCTCGACGACACCTCGCTGCCGCCCAAGGAGTACCCCACCTCCGCCGCCCGGACCTGGAAGATGGCGGTGGAGGAGCTGCGCGGGCCCAACCCGGCCGCCGTCGAGATGCTGGAGATCTGCTCCTTCTTCGGCCCCGACCCGATCCCCATGCGGCTGCTCTACAGCCGTGCCGTCACCCGCGCCCTCACCCCCGACGACGACGAACCCCGCGACGACATGGCCGTCGCCAAGCTGCTGCGCGCCCTGAGTCGGTTCGGGCTGGCCCGCAGCGACCAGGGCAGCGAGACCCTGACCGTGCACCGGCTGGTCCAGGCGGTCATCCGCGACGACGTCGGCGCACAGCGCTGGAAGGAACTGCGCGGGGTGGTCCACGCGGCACTCGCCGACGCCAACCCCGGCAACCCGGAGTCCACCGCCGACTGGGACGCGTACGACGAACTCCTGCCCCACCTGGAGCCGTCCCGCGCGCCGGCCGACCCCAACCCCGAGGTCCGCAGACTGATCACCGACTCCGTGCGCTACCTGTGGCGGCGCAGCCTCTACGGCACGGCCCACGACCTCGCCGTACGCACCCTGGAACGCTGGGGGCGGCCGGACTTCCAGGGCGGCGGCTCCGACGATGTGCACACCCTGCTGCTCCGCACCCAGCTGGGCAACGTCCTGCGCTCGCAGGGCAGGCTCACGGAGGCGTACGAACTCGACTCCGACGTGCTGCGGAGGTTCACCGCGACCAGGGGCGCCGAGTACCCGGCCACCCTCGCCGCGGCCGGCAACGTCGGCGGCGACCTTCGGGCCCTCGGCCGCTACCAGGAGGCCCGTGAACTGGACCGGCACACCTGCCAGGTGGCGCTGCGCGAGTTCGGCGAGGACCACCAGCGGACCCTGATGTACCTCAACAACCTCGGCATGTCCGAGTATCTGGCGGGCGACCGCCGGGCCGCCCTCGACCTGCACCGCTCGGCCTACGAACGCCAGCGGCAGAACCAGGGCAACCTGAAGCCGCGCACCCTGAACCTCGCCAACAACTACGCCCGTGACCTGCGCGAGGCCGGCGAACTGGCGGAGGCGCTGCGCCTGTTGGAGATGACCACCCGCCTCTACCAGCAGCTCCTCGGCGACGGACACAGCGACACCCTGCGGGCCCGCAAGAACCTGGCCGTCGCCCTGCGCCGGGACGGCCGCTACGCGGAGGCCCACGACATCGACCAGGACATCTACAACCGCCTCCTCCTGGCCCACGGCGCCGACCACTACGACACCCTCGCCGCCGCCTGCAACCTGGCCAGCGACTTCGCCGCGCTCGGCGAGATCACCCAGGCGCTGGAGCTGGCCGAGCGGGCCCTGGGCCGCTACAAGGACTACCTGGGGGAGGAACACCCGGTCACCCTGGTCTGCGCCAGCAACATGGCGGTGTACCTGAGGCTGCTGGGCCGCGCGGAGGAGGCGCTCGCGTTCTCGGGCCGCACCACGGAACAGCTGCGCGCCGTCCTCGGGGAGTCGCACCTGTACACGTACAGCTGCATGCTCAACCACGCCAACGACCTGGTGACGGTCGGCCGGACCCAGGAGGCCGTCGTCCTGGAGACCGCCGTACGGGACGGACTGCTGCCCGTCCTCGGGCCCGACCACTACGACGTCATCGGCAGCACCTCCAACCTGTCGCTGAGCCTGCGCGCCCTGGACCGCACGACGGAGGCGGACGAGCTGCGCGACGACGCCCTGGGGCGGGCCAGACGCACGCTGGGGCCTGACCACCCGACGACCCGGGCGATCGCGGAGGGGACCCGCCTGGACTCGGACATCGAGCCGCCGACGACGTGAGCGGACGGGTGGGAGTCACCCTCACAGGAGGGCGTCCGTCCGGTAACTGACAGGCTGTAGGCTGCCGCCACCCGTTATCCGCAATCCGCGACCCCTGATCCAGCGAGGCCGGACCATGGTTCCCTTCCGGCAGTTCCTGCTGAAGATCCACAGCCGTTGCAACCTCGCGTGCGACTACTGCTACGTCTACGAGTCGGCCGACCAGAGCTGGCGCGACCGTCCCCGGACCATGGACCTGGCGACCGTCCGCCGCACCGCCGCCCTCATCGCCGAGCACGCCCGCACCCACGCGCTGGCCGAGGTCCACGTCATCCTGCACGGCGGCGAGCCGTTGCTGGTGGGCGCGGCGCGGCTGGAGGCCATGCTGAGGGTGCTCGTCGACGCCCTGGACGGGGTCGCGGCCCTGCGCCTCACGCTCCAGACGAACGGCCTGCGGTTGGCGGAGGACCCGACGCTGTTACCCGTACTGGCCCGGTACGGGGTACGGATCGGCGTCAGCCTGGACGGCACCCCGGCCAACCACGACCGGCACCGCCGCCGCCCGGACGGCCGCGGCAGCCACGCGGACGTGGCAAGGGCGCTGCGGTTGCTCTCCGACGGCCCGTACCGCCCCCTGTACGCGGGCGTGCTGTGCGCGATCGACCTGACGGCCGACCCGGTGGAGACGTACGAGGCACTGCTGGAGTTCTCCCCGCCCCGCCTGGACCTGCTCCTGCCACACGCCACCTGGCACACCCCGCCACCGGGCCTGCCCGCCCGCACGACGCCTCCCCGAACACCGCCCGGAACGGTCCCCGAGGAGCCGGTCCCGTACGCACGCTGGCTCTGCACAGTGTTCGACCACTGGTACGGAGCCCCGAGCCGCCGGACCGGCATCCGGCTCTTCGAGGAGATCTCGGTCCTGCTGCTGGGCGGCACGGCCAGCAGCGAGTCGGTGGGTCTCGCCCCGGTCGACCTGGTCGTCGTGGAGACCGACGGCACGATCGAACAGGCCGACTCCCTCAAGGTCACCTACCCGGGCGCCCCGGCCACCGGCCTGGACGTCTTCGGTCACACCTTCGCGGACGCGGCCCGCCACGAGGCGTTCCGGGCCCGCCAGCGCGGCAGGGCCGACCTCGCTCCCGTCTGCGCGGCCTGCCCCCGCGCGGCAGTCTGCGGCGGCGGCCTGTACGCCCACCGCTACCACCCCGGCGCCGCACCCACCCCCTTCGCCGCCCCGTCCGTCTACTGCCAGGACCTCGCCGCCCTCATCGACCACATCGCGGGCCGCCTGAGCGAGGACGTCCCGGAGCTTGTGGCGTCGGCGCGGTCGGTGCGGGGGTGAGGGGGGGGCGTGGCTGGTGCGGGGGTGCCGGGGTGACACCCGCACGGCCGGTTTCGAGAAGACGGCGGTGCCTCGCGCCCGCCTCGACCCGCGAGGAGCAAGCCCCCGTGTCCGAGCCAGCTCCCCTTCGGCCTTCCGGCCCACCCCCTGACACCCCCTCCGCCCCCGGCCCCCTCGCCCCCCAGGACTTCGACCCCGACCTCTTCGACGCCATTGCCCGCGCCCGGGGCGGTGCCGCGGCCGTGGCTGTGCTGCGTCGGGGGCAGTTGGGGAAGCGCATGCTGCTGGCGGTGGCCGTACGCCGGGCGTTGCCCTCCGATGCCGGTTTCGAGGAGCTGTACCGGCGGCTGTCGGAGATGAAGTGCGCGGCCCCGGACCGCTGGCGGCGGACGATGCTCTACCCCTACCTGGACGAGGGGCTGGCCCGTGCGCTGGCCGAGTCGGCGCAGGGTGGGCGGCCCGATCTCGGCTGGTTCGGTGAGCTGGTCCGGGGTGGACCGGCCGCGCTGTCCGGACCGCACGTGCTGTCCACCGCGTGCGACGGCGTCGTACTGCGGGTCAGGCTCGACGACCGTGGGCCGTTCCGGGCCGTCCACGGCCACCCGCCCGCCGGGCCGCAGGACGCCGCCGAAATCCGCGACTGGCAGCGGCTGCTGGACGGTGCCTGGCGGGTTCTCGTGCGCCGTCATCCCTGGCATGCCCGCGCCGTCGCCGCCTGTCTGACCACCCTGGTGCCGCTGCACCCCGCCCCCGGCGGTACGTCGGTGAGTTCGGCCGCCCGCCGGGCCTACGGCGCCGTAGCCCTCTCCCCGCCCGGCGACCCCGTGCTCCTCGCGCTCACCCTCGTCCACGAGTTCCTGCACATCCAGCTGGGCGCCCTGCTCGACCTGGTCCCGCTGCACGGCCCGCCCTCCCCGGCCCGCTACGACGCCCCCTGGCGCCCCGACCCCCGCCCGCTCGACGCGCTCCTCCAGGGGACCTACGCCCACCTGGGCGTCTGCGACTTCTGGCGCACCGAACGGGCCGCCGCCCCGCCCGACCCCCGGGCCGAGCAGGAGTACACCACCTGGTACGGCCACACCCGCGGCGCCGTCGACACGCTCCTCGGCAGCGGCGAACTCCTGCCCCCCGGCCGCCGCTTCACCGAGGAGATGCGCCGAGCCCTCGCCCGCTCTACTTCAACAGAGGCAGAGACAGGTTGTTGACCAGCGGCCCTTCGATGGTGACGCCCTCGGTGACCAGGGACTCGACAGCGGGCAACGGCAGCGGCAGCGCGGCGGTGGCCGCCGAGGACTCGGGCGCGAGGACGGCGACGAGCGCCGCCGCGGAGAGCAGCACGGCGGCGGCGGTCATGACGACGACGGAACGGGTGCGGACGGGGGGTTTTGCACGCATGGGGACTTCAGAGGCCTTTCCGGCAGGGAGGTGGGGGGTTCGGGGCGGGCCGGGCCCGGGGTGTCGGGCCCGGCGCCCGGGTTCAGATGGCCGGGGTCTCGATGACCA
The DNA here is from genome assembly GCF_053599695.1 of Streptomyces sp. NPDC000878. NCBI lineage: Bacteria > Bacillati > Actinomycetota > Actinomycetes > Kitasatosporales > Streptomycetaceae > Streptomyces > Streptomyces sp. NPDC000878. The sequence goes on from NZ_JBSFMT010000021.1 coordinate 96,723, forward strand.
GGCCGGCGATGTCGATGCCGATGGCCGCGGCCTGGGTGGTGAAGGCGCCGAGCAGCAGGGCGGTGGCGGCCAGGAGGGTGGCGACACGACGGGCAGAACGCATGGGACGGAACTTCCTCTCACTGCACTTGATGCACCACTTGGCACTTGATGCACCACTTGATCAGGACGTTCCGTGGCTGCCCAGCGGTCCGATCAGGGATGCCGAACGGGCCCGAAGCTCCCTCGTGCGTGGGAAGTCTCCGGCGTGGCGTGCATGAATTCGGGCCGCCACCCGTATGAGTGACCGGCGCGGTTACGGCTGGTCGTCCGCCAACTCCGCCACGCCCGTGACCCGGTGCAGCGGATACGTCCGTACCTCGTCCGCCGTGTGGTCGTACGCCGTCACGAAGCCGCCCTCCACCCGGATCGGCGCGATGACGCGCTGACTGGCGGAGCCCTCCGCGTTGACGTACCCGATCCACACCGCCTCGCCGGTCATCACGGCGGCCTGCATGGTGGCCAGGGTCTCGGCGGAGCTGGTGCGCGGGAGGTCGCCGTTCGCGGCCGGGGTCTCCGTCGGCTTGCGCGGGGTCGTCGAGGCCAGGTCGCCCGCCCTGATCGCGCGGATCGCCGCCGAGAGCAGCGTGCCGTCGGGCGCCGGCGGGCCGTCCGGCACCGGGTCCGGGGCTGTGCGCGGCGGGGTGCGGTGGGCGTGGGCGCGGGTGATCAGGACGTCGCCCTCGGCGGACTCGGCGGCCGGCGCGAAACCCATGCCGCGCAGCCCGTCGAGGAGGGTCGCCGGGTCGGCCTGGGCGGCCAGCACCGTGGGCGCCAGGCGCCGCAGCCGCAGATTCGCGGACCGCTTGTCGGCGAGGATCTCGCTGAGCACCGCGTCGTCGTCGCAGCGCACGTACGCCGAGGCCGCGCCGATCCGCAGATGCCCGTGTCTGCGCGCCACGTCGTCGATGAGGTAGGCGAGGGGCTGGGGGACCGGCGTACGGGAGTGGGCGGTGAGGAAGTCGTGCAGGTCGGAGGCGGAGCGGCCGGCGTCCAGGGCACGGCGTACGGAGCCCGGGGTGAAGCGGTAGACCGTCGCGCCGCCCTTCGACTCGACGTCCGCGAGCACGTCGAGCACATCGGCCAGGGGGCGCTTGAGCGGGCCCGGGGCCACTGCCGTCAGGTCCGCCTGGAGCAGGACGTGGTCGAGCGGTTCGGGGAGGAGGGGGGTGAGGAGGCGGGCGGCCGTCGCGGAGGCGGTGGCCTGCTCAGGGGCGGTGAGGGGTTCCGGGGCGGGATGCCGGTGATGATGGACCGGGAGTTTGTCGCCGGGGCCCGTCGGCTCGGGCGCCTTCGCCGGAGCCGCGGGGAGGCCCAGTAGAGCCCGGCCCTGCGCGGAGAGCGCGCCCCGACCCGTGACGCCCAGCGACTCGGCCTCGGACAGGGTCCAGCGGGCGAGCCGGGTGCGCAGATCCTCGTCACCGTCTCCACCCAGGGACCGGTCCTGCTGCGGGCCGCGCGTCGGACGCTCCCAGTGCAGCCGGGCCAGCATCGACTCGACGGTCGGCGAGGTCCCCTCCGGGAGAGCCGCCAGCAGAGTCAGCACCCGGTGCCGTACCTCCGGCGCCGCCGACCGGTCCAGGCCGGGCCCGAGCGCGGACAGCGTCCGGTCCTTGGTGTCCCGGCCGCCGATCACCCCGGCCGTCCGGGTCGCCGTCAGCCAGGCCTCCGCGAGCCGCGCCCAGCGCGTGGCGGCGGGCAGCTCCAGCCACTCGTCGTACGCCGGGGTCGCCGCGTACCGCTCGTCGGCCTCGCCGTCGGACGCCAACAGGCCCGCCGCGTAGGCGAGTTCGACCCAGAAGGCAGCCACCGGCTCGGCGAGGTCGAGGGCGACGGCCGTCCGCTTGAGGTCACGGACACTGAGCCCGCCGGCCCGCAGCACCGCGGGCCCGCCCTCGTCCCACTCCTTCAGCAGCTCCTCGACGGTCGCGAGCGCGGTGTACGCCTGCCCGGCCGCCGCGTTGTCCACAACCTGTGGACGATGGGTCGCGGCCGGCTCGACCCCCGGCGGCAACGGCTCGGTCGTGCGATGCGCCCGGCCGTCGCGCAGATGCAGGGCCACTTCACGGGGGAGTACGACGGTTCCGGGCGCGGTCGGGAGCAGCAGCCCCCGGTCCAGCAGCCAGCGCAGGTGTACGGCCGGATCGGCCGTGACCTGGCCGTACGGCGGCCCCCAGACGAGGCGCCGCAGCACGTCGACGGAGTCAGGGGAGCCGGAGTCGAGCAGCGCCGCCATCCGCCTGCGGTTCGTGAACAGGGCGGTCAGCGAGGCCACCGCGCTCACCGCGTCGTGCGTCGACGTGAGCCCCGCCGCCGCCACGATCTCCTGGATACGCCCCGGCGACATCCCCGCCGTCGCCTCCGCGACCGTCGGACCGAGCCCCGTCGGCGACGGATGCTGCGGCGAGGGCGCGAGCAGCTCACGCGCGGTACGGACGAGGCGGAGGCGGTCCGTCCCGCCCCACACGAGCGCCTGCTCGCGCAGCACGGTCAGGGCACGCGGGAGGGCGGCGGCGACGGCGGGATCGGCCGCGTCGCCGGCGAGCAGCGCCAGCAGATCCTCGTACGCCGCCAGGTCCGGGGCCACGGCCAGCGCCTGCGCCGTCTGGAGCGTGAACCTGTCCAGGCGCTCCAGGGCCCGCACGACCGACGCGCGCGTGCCGGCGCGGGTGGCCAACTGGGTGAGGTCGGTGGGGACGGGGGTGATGAGGTCGGGGCGGCTGCGCAGCAGCGCGGCCAGGGACGCGTCGTCCCGCGCGCGAAGCGCTTCCGCGAGCGAACGCGGCGCCGGTGTCTCCTCGGTGCTCATCCTGACCACGGTAGCGGGTGGTGCGGGTGGGCGGGTGTGCGCGCCGTGAGGGGGTTCGCCCCCGCCGCCCTTACCCGTCCCATCCCTGGGGGCTGCGCCCCCAGACCCCCGCTATCGGCCTGAACGGCCTCGTCCTCAATCGCCGGACGGGCTGGATGGTGCCTGGGGTGGGTGGGTAAGGCGGGTGTGGGTGGGTGGGATTGTCGGCCTGAACGGCCTCATCCTCAAACGCCGGACGGGCTGGGGTGCCTGGGGTCTGGGTGAAGCTGCGGCGGGGTGGGTGGGGAAAAGCTCGCGCTGAACGCGCTTGTCCTCAATCGCCGGACGGGCTGGATGGTGCCGGCCGGGGCTGGAGGGTTTCGGTCGGGCTTGGAGGGTTACGGTCAGGGCTTGGAGGTTGCGGTCAAGGCTGGAAGGTTGCGGCCGGGGCTTGAACTTTCAGCGTCGGCCCGCATTTCCAGCCCGTCCGGCGTTTGAGGACGAGGCCCGTTCAGGGCCGATAGCGGGGGTCTGGGGGCGCAGCCCCCAGGGGATGGGAATGGGTAGGGGCGGCGGGGGCGAGGAAAAACGGGCTCACCCCGAACACGCCGGCCCCGCTGGAGATGCCGGTAACGTCTCGCTTCGTGGGTATCGAGAGCGATCAGGTCGTCTACGAGTATCTGGGCAAGGTCGGAGACCTGGCCCAGCAGCGCCAGTTGCCGTCCGGCGACCGGATGCGCCTCGTCTCGGGGCTGCGGGACGAGATCGACCGCCGCCGCGCCAAAGCCCCGGTCGACAGCCCCGCCTCCGTACGCCGCATCCTCGACCGCATCGGCACCCCCGACGAGGTCGTGGCCGGCATCGGCACAGGCAGCGGCGCCGGTGTGTCCGAGGCGCCGCGTGCCTCCGTACCCGTACAACGCGACCGCGAAGAGCCCCCGCGCAAGGGCAAGGGGCTCGGCCGCCTCGTACCGCGCCCGCGCCCCGCGGAGACGGCACCGGACCTGTCCAGGACGCCGGAGGCATTCGCCCCGTTTCCCTCCGAAGGAGACCCCGTCCCGCCCCACCTCGACGGCACCGGCGAACTCGGCGACGCGGACTGGTGGTTGGCGGGCAGCAGGGGCCCGCTCGCGGACACGGACAGCCTCCCGGCCGGGTTCGTCGGCGGGATCGAGATCCCCGACCTGCTCGAGCCGCCACGGCCAAAACTGGACAAGTCGCAGGCCAGGCCCGCTGACGAGCCCGTTGAGGAGCCGTCCGAGCCGGCGGAAGCCGATGGCGGCAGCGACGCGCAGACCGCCCCCCGGCGGCGTCTCCGCCTGCGTCTCCCCGTCCCCTCCGGCCGCTGGACCAACCCGCTCCTCCTCCTCGCCGCCGGACTCCTCGTCGCGGGAGCGGTCCTCGGCAACCTCTACGCCCTGCTCGTGGGGTGGGCCATCGCGTACGCCTCGCGCCGGCTCTCCCAGGCCGAGACCAAGTGGGCGGTCGTCTACCTCCCGGGCGCGGCGGTCGCCGCCGGTGCCGGGTGGCTGTGGGGGCGTACGCAGGCCCGCTGGGGCGACCCCATCGCCGAGGGGCACATGAACGAGGCCCTCACCGAGACCTGGCCCTGGGTCCTGCGCGGCGCCGCGATCGCCTCCGCGCTGTTCCTGGTCTGGCGGTCCCAGCGACCCCGCTGAGCGCTCCCGCACAATGGTGCATATGACATCCACACCCCCCGGCCCGCTCACCGTCGGGTTCGACCTCGACATGACCCTCATCGACTCCCGGCCCGGCATCCACGCCTGCTACGTGGCGCTCGCCGAGCGGACGGGCACGTACATCGACGCCGATCTGGCCGTCACACGCCTCGGACCGCCGCTCGCGGACGAACTCGTGCACTGGTTTCCGGCCGATCGCATCGCGGAGATGAGCGACCTCTACCGGGAGATGTATCCGGCCATCGCCATCACCGCGACCCCCGCGATGACCGGCGCCCGCGAGGCGATAGCGGCCGTACGGGAGTGCGGCGGGCGGGCGATCGTCGTCACCGCCAAGTACGAGCCGAACGCCAAGCTGCACCTCGCGCACCTCGGTATCGAGCCCGACGCGGTCATCGGGAACCTGTGGGCCGAGCAGAAGGCCGTGGCGCTGCGCGAGCACGGCGCGAGCGTGTACGTCGGCGACCACGTCGGAGACGTACGCGGCGCCCGTACCGCCGGTGCCCTGTCCGTGGCCGTGCCCACCGGGCCCTGCGGCGCCGCTGAGCTGCGCGCGGCGGGCGCGGACGTCGTCCTCGACGACCTGACCCACTTCCCGGCCTGGCTGGCCTCCTACAGCGGTGTGGACGCGCGCGCCTGACGCCTGCCCTCGGCCACCGACCGGAGGACGCCCGCGCCCGCGACGAGGAAGCCGACGCCCATCAGCATGCTCAAGCCGAACATGAACGTCGGGAATGGCGTCGTCCCGAGGAGGAATGGGGCCACGGTGACCAAAGTGGCCACCGCACCGACGAAGAACACGATGGCACCGACACGGATCAGCCGATCTCCGGCCGCGGCGGAATTCGTTTGGGTTTTGTCACGCACTCGACCAGGGTAGTTCCCTGCCCGAAGGAACAACCCGGCGACGTCTTGTCACCCGCCTGTCGACCATTAGCCTTGGTACCGGCGGGTCCAGCGACCCGCCCAAGTGCTATCAGCGCTCGTTTTCCTCCAGCAGCCCGAAGCAGTTTTCCGACGAGTACGAGGACGAGGAACAGACGTGCCCACCGGCAAGGTCAAGTGGTTCAACAGTGAGAAGGGCTTCGGCTTTCTCTCCCGCGACGACGGCGGTGACGTCTTCGTCCATTCCTCGGTCCTGCCCGCCGGAGTCGATTCCCTCAAGCCGGGCCAGCGTGTCGAGTTCGGAGTCGTCGCCGGGCAGCGCGGTGACCAGGCGCTTTCGGTCGTGATCCTGGACCCGACCCCGTCGGTCGCGGCGGCGCAGCGCAAGAAGCCCGACGAACTGGCCTCCATCGTCCAGGACTTGACGACCGTCCTGGAGAACATCACCCCGATGCTGGAAAGGGGCCGTTACCCCGAGAAGGCCTCGGGCGCGAAGATCGCGGGCCTGCTGCGGGCGGTCGCCGACCAGCTGGACGTGTAAGGCATTCCCGAGGATTCCTAGGGGAAATCGAGTGCGTTCGGGCCGAGGGGCGGCACCAGCCCCTCGGCCGCCGCACGCGTCAGCAGACCGCGCACGGCTGCGTAGCCGTCCTCGCCGAGGTCGGCGGTGAACTCGTTGACGTACAGGCCGATGTGCTGGTCGGCGACCTTCGGGTCCATCTCCTGGGCGTGCTCCAGGACATAGGCCCTGGAGGCCTCAGGGTCGTCCCAGGCGGCTCGTACGGACGTCCGGGCGGCCTGGGCGAGGAGTTCCAGCGTCTGTGGCCCCAGCGACCGCTTGGCGATGATCGCGCCGAGCGGGATCGGCAGGCCGGTCGTCGCCTCCCAGTGCTCGCCCATGTCCGCGAGCTTGTGCAGCCCGTAGTTCCGGTACGTGAAGCGCGCCTCGTGGATGACCAGCCCGGCGTCGACCTTCCCGTCCCGCACGGCGGGCATGATCTCGTGGAACGGCATCACGACGATCCCCCCGACCCCGCCCGGGATCGTGTCCGCGGCCCAGAGGCGGAACAGCAGGTACGCCGTCGACCGCTCGCTCGGCACGGCGACCGTACGGCCGGTCAGATCCGTCCCCGCCTCCCGCGTGAGCACCAGCGGGCCGCAGCCCCGGCCCAGCGCGCCCCCGCAGGGCAGCAGGGCGTACTCGTCAAGGACGTACGGCAGCACGGCGTACGACACCTTCAGCACGTCGAACTCGCCGCGCTCGGCCATGCCGTTGGTGATGTCGATGTCCGCGAAGGTCACGTCGAGCGCGGGCGCGCCCGGCACCCGGCCATGGGCCCAGGCGTCGAAGACGAAGGTGTCGTTCGGGCAGGGCGAGTACGCGATCTGCAACGGCTGCTCGGGCTGCTCAGTCTTTGGGCTCATGTGGGTTCCAACTCTCCAGTACCGGCGCGAGCTTCCCGAACGCCTCCGTCAGGGCCTTCAGCGCCTCGCCGATGCGCCAGGCGGCTCGGTCGCGGGGGCCTACGGGGTTCGACACCGCCCTGATCTCCAGTACCGGTACGTCGTGCGCTGCGGCGGCCTCGGCCACGCCGAAGCCCTCCATCGCCTCGGCCAGCGCACCGGGGTGCCGGGCGCGCAGTTCGGCGGCGCGTTCGGCGCTGCCGGTGACGGTGGAGACGGTCAGTACGGTGCCGGTGCGGGCGCCTGTCACGGCCGTGAGATCTCGTACGAGTGATTTCGGCGGACGGTGGGTGACGGTGCCGAAGCCGAGTCCGGTGACCGGAACGAAGCCTTCCGCGGTCTCGGCGCCCAGGTCCGCGACGGTGATCTCGTCGGCGACGACGAGCGAGCCGACCGGTGCCTCCGGCTGGAAACCGCCTGCGATGCCCGCCGAGACGACCAGGCCGTACGGGGTGCCGTCGAGGGCGGCCGTGGTGAGGGCGGTGGCGGTGGCGGCGGCGGAGGCCGCCGGGCCCACTCCCACGGCGATGATGTCGACCGGCCCGTCATCGGCCGTGAACGCCTGTGCCACCGCGTCCCGTTCGGCGGGGACCGCGGTGGCGATCAGGACTCGTACCCCTCGTACGCCTGACGTGGTCAGGAGTCCTTCTTCAGGCGGAACGACCACAGGCCGTTGACCTCGTTCTCGCCCTCCTTGACGGAGACGAGCGTCGAGTTGCCCTGGGCGCCGTACTGGGCGTTGAAGAAGACGCTGCCCGGGATCGTGCGGTACGTCTTGGTGCTGGAGTCGGTCAGCGGCTGACCGTTCATCAGGATCGTCCAGCCCTTGTCGGCGATCTCCGGGTCGACACCGAAGCGCACGGTCTCGTCCGGGTCCACCTTGATGCTCTTGATGTCCGTGTCCTTGAGGCACGCGGCCACGTCGGCGGTCTTCAGCTCCTTGCCGTCGTCGTAGCAGGAGGCCTCCGAGTTCACCGAGGAACGGCCGACGGTGATCGTGGAGATCGGGGTCGGCTTGTCGCAGGCGGACAGGACGAGCAGTCCGGCACCAACGGCGCCGACGGCGGCAACAGCGCGGCGACGGCGCGCAGTGGAAGCGGAACGCAACGAGGTCATGGCCGAAGGCTATCGGGCACCCGGGGCGCGGTTGTCACGTGGGTACGGCGTGCCGGGCGCCGGTGAGCGGTGTCAGGCGATGCGGGGGTGGGCCCGGCCTCCGTGGCGGGCCGAGCCGATCAGGCCCTTGGCCGTGGTCAGCCAGCCCGTGGCGACGATCGCGGCGGCCACCCCGAGGCCCAGGGTGCCGTCCAGGGGCAGCGCGATCCCGACCGCGCCGCCGAGCACCCAGGCCATCTGGAGCATCGTCTCCGAGCGGGCGAACGCGGAGGAGCGGACCAGTTCGGGGACGTCCCGCTGGATCAGCGCGTCCAGGGACAGCTTGGCGAGGGCCTGGCAGAACCCGGCGACCGCCGCGAGACAGGCCACCAGGGCGGCGCCGAAGAAGACCGCGGTGACGATCGAGGCGCCGAGGACCACGCCGACGACCGTCACGACGATCAGCTCGGGCGCGCGCTGCTTCACGGCCGCCCCGACCGCCGTACCGAGCGCGTTGCCGACACCCGCCGCGACGGCGACCATGCCCAGCGACCACGCGGCGCTCTCGCCGGTCAGCGGATGCTCGCGGAGCAGGAAGGCGAGGAAGAAGGTCAGGAAGCCCGAGAGGCAGCGCAGGGCGGCGTTGGCGCCGAGGGCGTGGGTGACGGCCGTACCGACCGTGCGCAGTCCGGGCCGTTTGACGGGGTGGAGGTGCGGGCCGTGCAGATGATCCGGGTCGGCCGCCAGCAGGGCGGTGTCCTCGCCCTTGGCGGAGTCCACCTTGGAGGGGAGCGTGAAGGACAGGAACGTACCCGCGATGAAGATCACGAAGGCGCCGTAGAGCGGCCAGCGCGGGCCGAGGACCTGGAGCCCGGCGCCGATGGGGGCCGCGATGCCGGTGGCGAGCAGGCCGCTCAGCGTGACCCGCGAATTGGCCTTCACCAGGGAGAAGCGGGGTGGCAGGAGGCGGGGGACCACCGCGCTGCGGACCACGCCGTACGCCTTTGACGCGACCAGGACGCCCAGCGCGGCCGGGTACAGCTCAAGGCTGCCCGTCGCGACCGCGCCCGCCAGGAGCAGGGCGAGGAGGGCGCGGGCGAGCATCGCGCCGGCCATCGCGGCGCGGCGGCCGTGCGGGAGGCGGTCGAGGAGGGGGCCGATCACGGGGGCGAGGAGGGTGAAGGGCGCCATGGTGATGCCGAGATAGATGGCCACGCGCCCGCGTGCCTCGTCGGTGGGGACGGAGAAGAAGACGGTGGAGGCGAGGGCGATGGTGATCATGACGTCGCCGGCGCCGTTCACCGCGTGCAGTTCGATGAGCTTGCCGAGCCCGGACTCACCGGCGCCGTGCGCGTGCGTGGCCTTGCGGATGCCGCGGGCGGTACCGGTGACCGGGAAATGCAGGGCGCGCCCGACCGCGCGTACGGACCCGTTCACCCGGTCCCGTACGCCACGCCGGCCGTTCTTGGTGCCGGTGCCGCTCCGGTTGTTCCCCTGGACCCCACCGGTCCCGGTGGCGCCGTGGGGCGACCTCTCGCTTGCCACCCCGTCATAGTGCCCCGAGAAGGGCGTACCTAGCGCGGTTACCGCGCGTATGGGGGCCGAGTGAGGTGGGGGAGGAGAGGGAGAGCGGGGTCGTGTGGGGTGTTTTCCGGCCATCGAGGGCTGGGAAGAGTGGCGTGAGAGGCGCGTCGGAACGGGGTTTGAGAGGGGCCGGAGTTGCCACAGTTGGATGTCGGTCGTCGCGAACCGTCCCGTCGGTGTGGGCCCCGGGCGCTGGAGAAGGTAGCGTGCGTAGCGCGCAGTGGCGGTTGTTCTCGGCCGCGCGCCTCTCGGCCATCCCGCAGAATGGATGACGTAGGCGCGCCCGAGCGTGATCGGGCGCGGACGTCGACGCGGCCCTCTGGTCCGCTCCGTTCGCAACCGTTCGCACCCCGTCGGGACGGGCGCACTCGTGAGACGGCGTAGGAGAGAAGCGATACCTGTGAGCGCAGCGACAACGCGAAGCCGCACCCCCGACCGCCTGTGCGCAGAGGCCGTCGACCTCGCCCGGTCCGCGGCGGAGGAGGCGGCGGCACCAGGCGTGGTGGGTGAACACTCGGGCCTCGTGTCCGAAGGGGACCGCGTCGTCACGCACTTCTTCGAGTGCAAGGAGTTCGGCTACCGGGGCTGGCGCTGGGCGGTGACGGTCGCCCGGGCGTCCCGGGCCAAGCTGGTCACCCTGGACGAGGTGGTCCTCCTCCCCGGCCCGGACGCCCTCCAGGCACCGGAATGGGTGCCGTGGAGCGAGCGCCTGCGCCCCGGGGACATGGGCCCCGGCGACCTGCTCCCCACGGACGCGGAGGATCTGCGTCTGGAGCCGGGCTACTCGGGCGAGGACGAGCCCCTCCCGAACTCCGTCCTGGCGGCGACCTCGGCTCCGGGCTCGGCCTCGGCCTCGGTCGAACTGGCCGCGGATCTGGCGGACGCCGAGGACGCGGACATCACGGCGGGCTCACCGTCCGACTTCACGGTGGTGCCGGCCCGCGGTTCGATCGCGTCGGTGGCGGAGGAACTGGGCATGCGCCGGGCGCGCGTCCTGTCCCGGTACGGCCTCCACAGCGCCGCCGACCGCTGGGAGGACGCCTACGGCCCCAAGACCCCCATGGCCCAGGCCGCCCCGGCGACCTGTGTGAGCTGCGGGTTCCTGGTGGCCATCGGAGGCTCGCTCGGACAGGCGTTCGGCTTGTGCACGAACGAGTTCGCCCCGGCGGACGGCCGCGTGGTGTCCCTGGCGTACGGCTGCGGCGGCCACTCGGAGGCAGCGGTCATGCCGAAACCTCCGGTACCGCCACCACCGGTGATCGACGAGACGAAGGTCGACCCCTTCCCGCTGCGGCCTGCGGCGGACTCGGGGTCGGTCTCGGTGGGCGGGGCGGACGCGGATGTGGCGGAGCTGGGGCACTCCTAGCCTCGCAGACGCCGGTCAGCGGTCTCGTCGGTCTTGTTTCAGGAAGGCGATCGCGGTGGAAACGGCCGCGGTCGCGGCGAGGCTTCCCATCATGACCAGCGTCGCGCCGATCACGTAGAGGCCGCTGCCGTCGTCCGACCAGTCGTAGAAGGCGGCAACGGTCAGGCCGGCGGTGATGCCGAGCACGGCGGCCGCGAAGTCACGCCGGGACGCCGCCCAGTACGCCGGTGCCAGCAGCGTCAGCACCAGCCCGATCACCTGCCAGGCCTCGTACGGGCCCGTCGACGATCCGTCGGGGTGCACGTCGTACTGCTGGTCCCAGCCCAGCCAGGCGGCCCACATGGCCGAGGCCAGCACAGCCAGCAGGATGGTCGTCAGCAGTTGGGGCACGAGGGGTCGTTGTCGCATGAGCCGATCGTCCTGGCTCCCCCCCGCGACCGGCCAGAGCACAGGTACTCAGTTCTGTTCTGGGTACCTGTGCCCTGGGCACTCAGGGTTCTTGGGGTACTTGCCGGCTCCGGCTAGTTCTTGCTGCTGTCCACGATGACCGGGGTGCCGTTGGAGTCGGTCCCGCACGGTACGGCGTACACCGGGTTGGCCGCGGCTGCCTCCTTGTAGGCCTCCAGGCACTGGTTGTACAGCACCTTGTCGGTCAGCGACTTCTCGAGGATCCCGTTGGCGCGGGCGATGCCCTCCGCCTCGATCCGCTTGCGCTCGGCCTCCGCCTTGGCCGTCCGCGCCGCCTCGACGGCCCGCTCGGTGGTCTGCTCCTGCTGGAGCTTCTTGTCGATCTGGTCCTGCAGCTTGTCCGACGGCTTCACGTTCCGCAGATTGACGGTGGTGACGTCGATGCCGCGCGGTGCCAGGCGCTCCTTGATGAGGGCGGCGATCTCCGAGCCGATCTGCTCGCGCGCGGTGGCGTAGCCCTCCTCGCTGGTGTGCTTCGCGAAGACGTTGCGGATGATCTCCCGGCTGTCCGGCAGCACCAGCCGCTCCTGGACGGCCTCTTCACTGCCCGCCAGCCGGTACAGCTCGACCGCCTTGGCCGGTATGACGGCCCACTTGATGGTGACGTCCGCGTACAGGATCCCGCCCTGCGCGGAGCGGACCTCGACGACGTCCTTGTCGTACAGGTCGAGGTCCACGGGACGCGTGGAGAACGAAGTGACCTCGGTGAAGGGCGACTTGAACTGGACGCCGGAGTACAGCGGCTTGCCGACCTTGCCGAAGGTCACCGGCACCCCGACCTCGTAGGCGCGCACCACATGGAGACAGGCGAAGGCACCGGCGAGTACGGCGGCGACGGCACTGAGGGCCGCCCCGATCCGCCAGCCCTTCGCCTCGGTTCTGCCGCGGCCGACGAGAAAGAGCACTACCGCCGCCATGAGCAGCAGAATGGACAGCACGAACACAGAGGTCCCCCCTCAGGAACAAACAGCTCACTGGATCAGCACAGGCTTGGGCTTGATCCGCAGCGCATCGTAAGGGGCCTGGTCACTTGGGGCGTACGCAGCCCCTTCTGGGCCTACGCCGGAGTGCGGGAGCGCACCATGAGCGTGCCCGGGCTCCCCGGTTCCGGGGCCCTGAGGATGTGAGATTCCCGCACATCACGCTTCACGTACACCCGCGGGTCGCGGACCTGGGTTTCCACTGCTGGTTCGCCGTACTGGTCACAAGGTGCCGGAGACAGCCTGTCGTCCTGCGCTCACGCCCGCTCGCCGTGTTCGGTCATCGGTGCCGCCGATCCGGCACGGCGCGTCTGGCGCCGCCGCAGTGGCTGCGTCGTCCTGTCCCTGACGAGGAACGAGCGCGTAGTAATGCCCGTAACGGGACCGGCCCTCCGGGCTGAAGACCACGGTGACTTCCTCGCCGTGGTCAAAGGCGGGGGAGGACCCGTACTCCGCCTGATTCCAGGTGATCCCGCATGCCATCCCCTCATTCCCCACGCACTTGGCGGGCAGCCCCATGCGTACGGGGTGTCCGTAGCGCATGGCGTAGCCGGCCGAGTCGTACGCGGACTGTGAGACCGCACCGAACACGGCCACCAGTACGGCGACGACGACCGGCACCACGGTGAGCGTCACCTGAGCCCGGACCAGGGCCAGGACGGAAGTGGTCGCGGCGCCCGCCCCGGCGACGGCGAGCAGGGTCCACCCCAGTCCGTAAAACGGTGGCTCGGTGAGGAAAGCACCGACGCTCAGACACCCCGCTGCCAGCGCCAGCGCGCCCGACACGTGTACTGCCAGCGGCAGACCGCGTACACCCTTGCCGTACCGCAGGACCGGTACCGCCGTCACCATCAGCACGGAAAGGGCGGCGATCGCCCAGACGCAGCCGTTGTCGGGGTCCGGGTCGGCCACCGCCAGTTCCACCAGGACGATGGCCACGATGACGATGAGGATGGCGCAGCAACTCAATGTCGCCTCGTCGTCCCAGCTGCTGTGCGTGTCCGCCGTGTCCTTCTCCAGCGTGACGCGCCTGGCCTCCGTGCCGAGCCGGTCGGGAGGGCCGGTCCGGGGCTGCCCCTTTCCTGTCTCCGTGCCCCCTGTCCCCCAGACGACAAGCAGTCCCACAAAGAGCCATCCCACCAGGGCTGTTGCGATCGCCACCAAGATGCCCTGGACCACTGTCATGTGCCGCGCCCTGGTTCGTCGTAGAGATCGTCGGAGATCCCAGCCTGTCAGGGCACTGGACGATGGGCGGTATCGGGAGGAAAGAGACAGCCGGTTCGAGGGAATCGGACCGGAAGTCCATCCCCTGGAAGCGGCACTCCGCTACCGGCCCGCTGCCCCTCCTCGGCGGCCTCCGCGACTCCGGCGCGACTCACCCACGCCATCCGCCGACGCGTCGCCTCGTACGGCGCCGATGGGCCAGGAAGCTCAGCACCACCACCACTCCGAACAGCGTGGCTCCCGCCACTGGAAGCCGCCGCTCCACCACGCCCCCGTCGTCCTTCCCCACGGGAGTCCCGAGGGCGTCCGACGTGCTGCCGTCCTCGTCCTTCCCCGTCTCGTCCTTGCCGCTGTCCTCCGCCGGGACACCTCCGCCGAGCCAGACCTGCCCCTTCGCCCGGTCTCTCGTCGGCTCGTCGAGCGACTGGCCCACGTTCTGGGCGAGCGTGGGCCAGGAAGTCCTCATCTGGTCGTCGCTCAGGGAGGTGAAGCGCACGTTGGTGAAGTCGACGCCGCCGTAGATGTAGGTGTTCGTGTAGATGTAGTCGCCCTTGCGGGTGCGATGCGTCACCTTGAACTCGCCCTTGGTGTAAGAGCGCACGTACGCGTCGAAGGTGTCCCTCGGCTTCCAGTTCTCGCGGGTGACGTACGCGTCGACGTCACCCGCGTCGATGATCTCCCCGTACGTCGTGGTCTTGCGCAGGCTCAGCTCTCGGTACCACTCGGCGGCGACCCTGCTGAGGTACACACGCCGCAGATCGGCGTACTCCGGGGCGGTGTTCACCGCCTTGACCACGCGGGGCAGGATCATCCGCCGGAACACGGACTCGTTGTGCTCCTGCACCTGCGCGGACTGCTGCGGGCACGAGACCGCACCCGAGCCGCCACGCTGCTTGACGTACTGCGACTCCATCTGCACGTTCAGCGGAGACTTGAGGATGTGCAGCTCGTCGCCCTTGGCGTAGACCGTCGCGGGCGCGGGCACGATCCAGGTGCGGAACGACGTGCACTCGCCCGACAGCGACCGCCAGTAGCTCGCGCCCAGTGTCGTGTCGGGGTGGATCAGCTTGCCGGTCGTCCTCTTGAGCATCAGGTCCGCTTCCAGCAGTACCCGCCCGGTGTCGGTGCGGCCGAGCCCGGAGTCGATGATGCGGTCGGGCTCGTTCGGGTTGAGGTTGACCCAGAACGTCGAGGGCTCCAGCTGCAGCCAGGTGAAGAAGGAGTCGGAAGCCTTCCGCGCGTCCGCGAGGCCGGTGAGCGAACTCCCCTTGCCGGACGCCGCGACGGGCGCCTGGAAGGCGTAGCGGAGGCCGTTGCCCGGGCCCGGATCGGCCAGGTAGCGCAGTTCGAGCCGGGTGAAGTCGATCCCGCCGGTGTCCCGGGCACCGGCCGCGAACCCCTGCGCGAGGCCGCCCGCCTTCTGCTGGACCTGCTTACCGCAGTCTGCGGTGCCGCGCACCGTGAAGGCGGCGCGCTGCACGCCGGTGCCGGTGCCGGGGCGCCGCACGCTGTGCGCCGGCGTCGGAGGGCAGTCCGACGGACTGGCGGTGAACAGGTGTCCGGCCGCTTGCTTCAGCGCGGCGGCACCGGCCTCGAATTCCCCGGAGTCGTAGCTGGAGTCGGGGTGGACGATCCGGACGTTGGCATTGCCCTGGAACGCCTTCGCGACCACCTCGGCCTGTGCCCTGTTGTGCGCCTTGAAGACCACGTTGTCGGTCTGGGACTTGGTGCCGCTGGGCAGTTTGTTCCTGACGGTCTGGACGATCCTCGAAATGGCTTCGGGGGTGACGTCGGAGCCGGAGGTGCCCGTCGCGTCGACGCTGTCCACGCTGACGAGCTGTCCGTTGCTCCAGGCGAGCTTGAGCATGTCGGCGGTGGTTCCGGAGACTGCGCCCGAGGCGGTCTTCCCCTTGGGGACCAGCGGATTGGTGTCGCTCTGGTAGATGTACTGGAACCCGGTCTTCGTCTTGGGGTCGTAGGCCAGTCCCGTCTTCTCCAGTTGCCTGTGCATGAAGTCGAGGGCGGCGATCGCGTCGGCGTTGTCTCCCGTGGACGCGATGCGGTGCGGGACACCGTTCGCGTCGATGATGAACTTGTCGCCGTCGATGGTTGTCTTCGTGAGCGGAGCGCCCCACTGGTTGTACGTGGGCGGGGTGGGCGGGGCGCCGGGGACGGCCGCCGGTGCCGTGCCCGATCCGACGCCGAGCAGCGCCGCGACAACTGCGACGACCGCCACTAACGCCGCTGTCCAGTGCCGCCGCTCCGGTGAACCTGCCCAGGACCGGATGACGTTCCGTCGATGCATGGCCGACCACACCCCCGTGTTGTTGCGCGGACATGACACATTATTCCCAAAACTGCATCTGTACCCCCTCCTTCCGCCTTTGGCGCAGGCGTAGTCAGGACGAAAGGAGAGACGGCGGCGGGCGCGGTCCGGTTTCAGCCCCGATCGGTTCTGCGCAGGACCCCGGTGACGCTGACGCCGGGGGCGAGGTGGCGGGATGTGCGGGGGAAGGGGACCTCGGTGAGTTTGCCGTCGTAGATCATCCAGAGGCCGAAACAGTCGTCCTCCTCGTCGCGGACGAGAACCTGGACGGAGTGGGGTGCGGGCCACGGCAGGGACTCCAGGTGAGCCAGCAACCCGCCCCAGTTGTGCCGGATGAACTGAACAACCCAGGCATAGCATTCCTGCGAGCCGGAGCCGGTGCCCTCGAAGACGGAATCGTCAACGCGGGTGAAGCACTGGTGCCACTCGCGCTCGGGGTCCGGGCGGGTCAGATGTTCCATCACCTCCTCGGCGTTGCGCGCAAGGACCATGACCTCTGCGTATCTGCTCATACCCGCAGTCTGCCGTGCCCCCTGCAACGTCTCGATGGGGTACCGCGCCCTCGCCGAGTCCCGTGTCTTTATGCACGCCTCTGTCGTCCCTGGGCGGGGCCCGTTTCCTCCCCGCCGGATCCCGGCCAGGTGGGCGGGCGAGTGCGTTGTCCGGCGCACGGTACCTTCATGCTCACGCCGATGAGGAGAGTGAACGTACGTGAGCAAGTTCGTGCGGCCAGCAGCTGAGGGCGCGGACCCTTTCGGTACGGCCCGTCTGCGCCGGGGTGTTCTGGACGCCTGGGCGACCAGCCCCGCCCGGTTCCGTGAGGACGCCAACGCCGAGGAGGATCTCGTCCTCGGCGGGTACCGGGACCGGCTCGTCGTCGAGCTTGCCCAGAACGCAGCGGATGCCGCGGCGCGGGCCGGGGCGCCGGGCAGGCTCCGGCTCACCCTCCGCGACGGCGTCCTCGTCGCCGCCAACACCGGTGCCCCGCTGGACGCCACCGGCGTCGAGTCCCTCTCCACGCTCCGCGCCTCCGCCAAGCGGGACGTTCAGGGCGGGGACGACGGCAAGGGGACGGGTGCCGTCGGGCGGTTCGGTGTCGGCTTCGCCGCCGTGCTCGCCGTGAGCGACGAACCCGCCGTCGTCGGACGGCACGGCGGTGTGCGGTGGGCGCTCGCCGAGGCCCGCGAACTCGCCGCCGAGACCGCGCGGCACAGCCCCGGGCTCGGTGACGAGATCCGCCGCCGCGACGGCCATGTGCCGCTGCTCCGGCTGCCGTTCGCCGCCGAGGGCACCGCCCCCGACCCGTACGACACGGCCGTCATCCTCCCCCTGCGCGACACCGCCGCCGAGGATCTCGCGGAGCGGCTGCTGAGCGGCGTCGACGACGCCCTTCTCCTCACCCTCCCCGGCCTCGAAGAGGTCGTCATCGAGGTGGGGGACGAGGCCCCCCGTACGCTGCGCCGGCTCACCGACGACGCCCTGACCCTCGTGGAGGACTCGCGCGACGGTACGAGCCGCTGGCGTACCGTCTCCGCCCACGGGCCCCTGGAATCCGCCCTGTTGGCCGGGCGGCCGGTCGAAGAGCGGCTGCGTCCGTACTGGTCGGTCACCTGGGCCGTGCCCGTCGACGCCGACGGCACTCCCGTACCGCCCCGGACCAGCCCCGTCGTGCACGCGCCCACGCCGAGCGACGAGCCGCTGGGCGTACCGGCGCTGCTCATCGCCTCGATGCCGCTGGACACCGCCCGCAGGCATGCCGCGCCGGGCCCGCTCACCGACTTCCTGGTGCAGCGCGCCGCCGACGCGTACGCCGAACTCCTCGCCGACTGGCACCCGGTGGGCGAGGGCATCATCGCCCTCGTGCCCGGTTCGCTCGGCAAGGGCGAGCTGGACGGTCAGTTGCGGCACGCGATCCTTGAGCGGCTGCCGCGAACCGCCTTCCTGCCGCCCGCACTTGACCCGGGTGATGATGAGGAACTGCCCTCCGCTCTCCGGCCCCGTGACGCGGAGGTCGTCGAGGGTGCCGGGGCCGAGACGGTCCGCGTCCTCGCCGAGGTGCTGCCCACGCTGCTGCCCGCCGGGCTCGAACGCCGGGTGGAACTGCGGACGTTGGGCGTCGCCCGCGTCCCCCTGACCGACGCCGTCGACCGGCTCGCCGGCCTGGAGAAGGCGCCCGAGTGGTGGCACCGGCTGTACGACAGCCTGGCCGGCGTCGACCCCGACCGGCTGACCGGACTGCCCGTGCCGCTCGCCGACGGGCGGACGACCATCGGCCCCCGGCAGGTCCTGCTCCCCACTGGTGGTGGGGAGGGGCAGGGTACCCCCGCACCTGAGACCCTCGCCCGTCTCGGCCTCAAGGTCGCCCACCCGGACGCCGCGCACCCTCTGCTGGAGAAGCTGGGTGCCCTCCCGGCCACCCCGAGGGCCGTCCTCACCACTCCGCAAGTACGCGCTGCCGTCGCCGCCTCCCTCGACGAGGACGCCGTCATGGCGTGGGACGACGAAGACGCCCCGGACGCCGAGGAGTTGGCCGACACGGTCCTCGCCCTCGTCCGGGACGCGGGCCTCGAACCCGGCGACGAACCCTGGCTCGGCGCCCTCGCCCTCCCCGACGAGGACGGCGAGCTGGCCCCCGCCGGTGAACTCGTCCTCCCCGGCAGCCCGTTCGCCGAGGTGATCAGGGAGGGTGAACTGGCCTCGGTGGACGGCGAGTTGGCGGACAGGTGGGGCGAGCAGCCCCTTGCTGCCTGCGGAGTCCTCGCGAACTTCGCCCTGGTCCGCGCCACCGACGTCGTCCTCGACCCCGACGAACTGGAGCCCCGGGACAGCGACTTCGCCGAACCCGACGACCCCGGTCTGCTCGACGCCGTGGACGTGTGGAGCGAGGACATCCTCGACCGCTTCCCGGACTCCCCGGTGCCTCCCGTCGCCACGGAACTGGTCGCCGTACGGGACCTGGACCTCGTGGACGAGGACCGCTGGCCCCAGGCCCTCGCCCTCCTCGCCCAGCCGCCCCTGCGGGACGCGATCGTCCAGCCGGTGCGCGTCCTGCTCCCCGACGGCACGCATGAACTCGTACGCCCGTACACGGCCTGGTGGTTGCGCGGAAACCCGGTGCTGGACGGAAGGCGTCCGGCGGGCCTGCTGGCGGCGGGCGGTGACCCGCTGCTCCGGGGCCTGTACGAGGAGGCCGACGCCACCGGGTTCGACGACGAGCAGGTGCTGCGGGCGCTGGGCGTACGGACGTCGGTCGCCGCGCTCCTCGACGAGCCGGGCGGCGCGGCCGAACTGCTGGACCGCCTCGCCGACCCCGACCGCGAGGTGAGCGGCGCCCAACTGCACGCCCTCTACGGGGCGTTGGCCGACCTCGACCCCGAACAGGTCACGCTGCCCGACGACCTGCGTGCCGTGGTCGACGGGCACGTGGAGGTGGTGGACGCGGCGGACGCCGTGGTCGTCGACTCACCCGACCTGCTGCCCTTCACGGCGGGCGTGCCACTGCTCCCCGTACGCCCGGCGCGCGCGGCCGAGCTGGCGGAACTGTTCCAGGTACGGCGGCTGAGCGAGTCGGTGACCGGCGAGGTGACCTCGGAGGGCGCGGAGCACGACGTACCGGAGTCGGTACGGGTGCTGCTGGGACCGGGGACTCCGGCGACGTACGTCGAGCACGAGGAGCTGGTCGTCGACGGCGTGGAACTGGACTGGCGGCGGACGCGGGACGGGGTACTGCACGCCTCGACGCTGGAGGGTGTCGCGGCGGGGCTCGCCTGGGCGGCCGGCCAGTGGCCGCGCCGGTTCGAGGTGGCGGCACTGCTGGAGGACCCGTCGAGAACGACGGAGCTGGCACGGGACCGCTGGTTCGACTGAGGCAGGCAGGGCAGCCGGGTGCCGGGGTGCTGAGGTAATACGTACATAAAATCTGCACGGTCTCCAAAACATTCCGCAACATCCGTACAACCATTCCCATCCGTCACGGATCTGAGCGAGCGAGTCAACAGACTCCAAGATCATTTGGGTCCGGGTGCGACCGCGATCCGTGACGGATGGATTCCGTACGGACGGCCACCGACGGACCCCCTTTCTCCACTTGGGGAAACGCATGCGCATACGTGCCACTGTGGCCGCCGTTTCCGGCGCCCTGGCCCTCTCCGCCCTTGCCGTGCCCGCCGCGCACGCCGCCTCGGCGCCCGACGTCACCTTCACCAAGGTGACGGTCAACAACGGCAAGCCGATCGTGGCCAAGGCCACGGGCACCGCGACCGTCCCGGTGACGTACACGTTCAAGCACGCCGCCGGTCTCGACATCAGCTCGGACAAGCTCCTCACCGGCCCGGTCCTCTACGTCGGTTCCTCCTTCGGCCTGGAGAACGTCCGCCTCGCCGGTGACGAGCCGGGCACCTGCGCGGCCACCTCGACGACCACCGCCAGCTGCAAGGGCTTCATCAACCTGCACACCAGCGGCTCCGAGGGCAGGCTCCGGAACACGGACGCGCGTACGTGGAACGTGGGCGCCGTCGCCATCACGGACGAGGGCGAGTACAAGACCCAGGCGGGCCTCGGCACCACCCAGATCAAGTTCCACTCGAAGCTCAACACCGACGCCACCCCCGAGCCGGTCAGGAAGGGCGCGACCATCACGGTCAAGGGCACCCTGACCCGCGCCAACTGGAACACCAACAAGTACGGGGGCTACGTCGGCGCCCCGGTCACGCTCCAGTTCAAGAAGACGGGCGCCACCGCCTTCACCACCGTCAAGACGGTCAAGACGGGTGCCGCGGGCGCCCTGAAGACCACGGTCAAGGCGTCGGTCGACGGCACGTACCGCTTCGCCTTCGCGGGCTCGACGACGACCGCGCCGATCACGGCCGTCGGCGATGTCATCGACGTGAAGTAGAGACAGGGAAAACACGCATGCGTATACGTGCCACCGTGGCCGCCGTCTCCGGCGCCCTGGCCCTCTCCGCCCTTGCCGTGCCGGCCGCGCAGGCCGACGGCTCGGTGTCCCGGGCCGATGTCGCCAAGGTCCGTGAGGCCGGGCAGGCCGCCTCCGGCAAGTCCGCGTTCAGTACCTCGGCTGCCGCTGCTGCTGCCGAGCCGTACCTCCTGAACGCCTCCTTCTCCAACATCAAGGTCAACAACGGCAAGTCGATCGTGGCGGGCATCAGCGGCAAGCTGACCGTGCCGATCACCTACACGCTGACCCACGGTGCCGATGTCGACATCGCCGCCGAGGACTTCTTCACCGACGTCGAGCTGTACTACGGCACGACGTACGTCGACTCCGAGTTCGGGCTGTTCGGCGACGACTGGGCCAGCTGCAAGGCCGTCTCGACGACTGTCGCCAACTGCACCCAGTCCATCGTGATCAGCCCGAGTGAAGACCTGTTCAACGAGACCGCCGGGAAGTGGAAGGCGTACGCGTACGCCGTCGCCTTCAACGGCCAGGATTTCGGCAGCGACGACTTCGACGTCACGAAGGTCGGGTACGTCGAGAAGGACGGCCTCGCCGGTCCCAACCTTCTGCGCCACTCCAAGCTGACGGTCAACGCCACCCCGGAGCCGGTGAAGAAGGGCAAGACCATCACCGTCACCGGCAAGCTCACCCGGGCCAACTGGGACGGCGGCAACTACACCGGGTACGCCAGCCAGCCGGTGAAGCTGCAGTTCAAGAAGAACGGCACCAGCACCTACACCACCCTGAAGACCATCAAGACGACCACCAAGGGTGACCTGAAGACGACCGTCAAGGCGACCGCCGACGGGTTCTTCCGGTACGTCTTCGCGGGGACCGCGACCACCGCCGCCCTCGGTGCCGCGCCCGACTTCATCGATGTGAAGTAGGCGCTACGCAGCGCGTGTACCGCCGTCGGTCCTCCGTGTGTTCGGGGCCGGCGGCGGGCGTGTGTGTAAGGGGTGCGCAAAATTACTTCGCCTCCGCGCAACCAACCGCCCCCGCAAGGAATCTGATCATGGGGGCCAACAGGCCCCACGATCACCTTCTCCTACTTGGGGAACACGCATGCGTATACGTGCCACCGTGGCCGCCGTCTCCGGCGCCCTGGCCCTCTCCGCCCTCGCCGTGCCGGCCGCGCAGGCCGATGTCCACGCCTCC
Source organism: Streptomyces sp. NPDC000878 (assembly GCF_053599695.1). Lineage (NCBI taxonomy): Bacteria > Bacillati > Actinomycetota > Actinomycetes > Kitasatosporales > Streptomycetaceae > Streptomyces > Streptomyces sp. NPDC000878. The sequence goes on from NZ_JBSFMT010000021.1 coordinate 118,754, forward strand.
GGCGCCGACTCCGGCTACCACGCGACCGCCGCGAAGATCCTGGGCGGCGGCAAGTCCGCGTTCATCACCTCGCCCGTCGCCGCCGCCGAGCCGGCCGAGCTGAACGTCAGCTTCTCCAACTTCAAGGTCGCCAAGTCGATCAACGCCGGTGCCGGCGGTCACCTCGTCGTCCCGGTCACCTACACGCTGACCCATGGCGTCGAGGTCGACATCAAGGCCGCCGACTTCGACAGCGGGCCGTACCTGTACCGGGGATCCTTCGCGGCACCGGAGAACGTGATCTTCGGCGAGAAGGCCGGCACCTGCACGGCCACCTCGACGACGACCGCCAACTGCAAGGCCAACCTCGACATCTACCCGGGCGAGGGCGACCTGACCAACACCGACGCCGGGGCCACCTGGACGGCCGGCGGGCTCGCGATCGCCTTCAACGGGCAGGACCCCGAGAGCGACACCTTCGACCCCTCCAAGGTCGGCATCGCCCAGCAGGGCGGCCTCGGCACCACGACCGTGCGGCGCCTGGCCAAGCTGACGGTCAACGCCACCCCGGAGCCGGTGAAGAAGGGCAAGACCATCACCGTCACCGGCAAGCTGACCCGCGCCAACTGGGACGGGCCCAACTACACCGGGTACGCGACCCAGCCGGTGCAGCTGCAGTTCCGTAAGAACGGCACCACCACCTACACCGTCGTCAAGACCATCAAGACGACCACCAAGGGCGACCTGAAGACGACCGTCAAGGCGACCGCCGACGGGTTCTTCAAGTACGTCTTCGCGGGGACCAAGACCACAGTCGGGGCCAGCGCCGCCGCCGACTTCATCGACGTCAAGTAGGCCCCCGAGTACTCCCGAGCGCTACCGCTTACGCCGGGAAGCGGCGGTCCACCCACCTCCACAGGACCTCCAGGGTGGCCGCCGCCACCGTCGCGATACCCACCGCGATCCACGGCATCGTCGTGCCCACCAGCTTCAGCGCGAAGAACTCCTGGAGCGGCGGTACGACCAGCACCAGCAGGAAGCCCGCGCCCATCGACGCGACCAGGGCGATCCGCCACCAGGTGTAGGGGCGGGCGATGATCGCCAGTACCCACATGGAGATCAGGAACAGGGTCAGGGTCGCCGCGCTCGTTTCCGCGTCCAACGCGCCCTCACCCGTGTAGTGGTGACGGGCTATCAGGTATGTCGCGAAGGTTGCCACTCCTGCAAGTACGCCGCCCGGGATCGAGTAACGCATGACCCGGCGTACGAAGTGGGGCCTCGCACGTTCCTTGTTGGGGGCCAGGGCCAGGAAGAACGCCGGGATGCCGATCGTCAGAGTGGAGAGCAGCGTCAAGTGCCGGGGGAGGAAGGGGTATTCGACCCGCCAGCAGACCACCAGGACGGCCAGGAGGACCGAGTAGACCGTTTTCACCAGGAAGAGGGTCGCTACTCGCGTGATGTTGCCGATGACCCTTCGGCCCTCGGCCACCACCGAAGGCAGCGTCGCGAAGCTGTTGTTGAGGAGGACGATCTGGGCCACGGCCCGCGTCGCCTCCGACCCCGATCCCATGGCCACGCCGATGTCGGCGTCCTTCAGGGCCAGTACGTCGTTCACGCCGTCGCCCGTCATCGCCACCGTGTGCCCGCGTGACTGCAACGCGCCCACCATGTCCCGCTTCTGCTGCGGGGTGACCCGGCCGAAGACCGTGCCCTCGTCGAGGGCCTTCGCCATCTCGCCCTGAGCAGAGGGGAGTTGGCGGGCGTCCACCGTCGTGCCGGTCAGGCCCAGTTTGCCCGCCACCGCGCCGACCGACACCGCGTTGTCGCCCGAGATGACCTTCGCGTCGACGTCCTGCTCGGCGAAGTAGCGGAGGGTGTCGGCGGCATCGGGGCGCAGGCGCTGTTCCAGGACGACCAGGGCGGTGGGGGTGGTGCCGACGGCCACCTCCGGGTGGTCCAGTTCGCGGGCGGCGCGGGTGAGGAGGAGGACGCGCAGGCCGGCCTGGTTCAGCCGGTCCGTCTCGGCGAGGGCCGGGTCCTCGGGGGAGAGGAGGACGTCCGGGGCGCCCAGGAGCCAGGTGCTGCTCTCGCCGTTGCCCTCGCTGAACGACGCCCCGCTGTACTTGCGCGCAGAGGAAAAGGGGAGCGATTCCGTGCAGCGCCAGTCCTCGTTGTCCGGGTAGGCGTCGATGATGGCCTGGAGGGAGGCGTTCGGGCGCGGGTCGGACTCGCCGAGGGCGCCCAGGACCCGGCGTACGTACGTCTCGTCGCTGCCGTTGAGGGGGCGCAGCTCGGTCACGTCCATGCCGCCCTCGGTCAGCGTGCCCGTCTTGTCCAGGCAGACCGTGTCGACGCGGGCGAGGCCTTCGATGGCGGGCAGCTCCTGTACGAGGCACTGCTTCCGGCCGAGCCGGATCACACCGATCGCGAAGGCGACGGAGGTGAGGAGGACGAGGCCCTCGGGGACCATGGGGACGATGCCGCCCACCGTGCGGGCGATCGAGTCCTTCACGTCGTTGTCCTTGACGACCAGTTGGGTGATGACCAGGCCGATCGCGGCCGGAACCATCATCCAGGTCACGTATTTGAGGATCGTCGAGATGCCGGTACGGAGTTCCGAGTGGACGAGGGTGAACCGGGAGGCCTCTTCGGCGAGTTGGGCCGCGTACGCCTCGCGGCCGACCTTCGTCGCCGTGAACGCGCCGCCGCCCGCGACCACGAAACTGCCCGACATGACCTCGTCGCCGGGCTGCTTCACGACGGGGTCGGCCTCGCCGGTGAGCAGCGACTCGTCGATCTCGAGGCCGTCGGCCTCCACGCACTCGCCGTCCACGACGATCTTGTCGCCGGGGCCGATCTCGATCAGGTCGCCGAGGACGATCTCGGAGTTGCTGACTTCTGCGGCTACGCCGTCGCGGCGGACCGTCGGTTTGGCCTCGCCGATCACGGCCAGGGAGTCGAGGGTCTTCTTCGCCCGCCACTCCTGGATGATGCCGATGCCGGTGTTGGCGAGGATGACGTATCCGAACAGGGTGTCCTGGAACGGGGCGACGAACATCATGATCAGCCAGAGGACGCCGATGATCGCGTTGAACCTGGTGAAGACGTTCGCGCGGACGATCTCGGCGATGCTGCGGCTGCTGCGGACGGGGACGTCGTTGATCTCGCCGCGGGCGACGCGCTCGGCTACTTCGGTGGTGGTGAGGCCCTGTGCGCGGGGGCCGCTGCCGCGGGGCGCGCGGGAGGGGGGGAGGGGTACGGGGTGCACAGGATCGAGTTCGGCGCCGGCGTCGATGTGCGTCATGCGTTCGACGGTACGTGTGGATTTATGGCTTCACCCGTCGAGTGCGGCAAAGATCCGACCTGGGGAGGAGGGGTGGGGTGGGAAATGGTGCGGTGGTTGTAGTCGGGGGTGCGTAGGGGGTGCGGGTCGGAGGATTTTCGCCCCCGCCGCCCTTACCCGTCCCATCCCGTTCCTGGGGGCTGCGCCCCCAGACCCCCGCTGTCGGCCTGAACGGCCTCGTCCTCAAACGCCGGACGGGCTGGATTGTGATCGTCTGATCGCCGTGTCCCGTTTCCGGACGTACCAGATGCCGATCAGGCCCAAGAACGTACCGGCCAGGCACGTCCACACCCACCACTCGTGGTTGTGGTCCTCGTACCAGCCGTAGAAGGGGAGCTGGGCCAGGAAGAGGACGAACCAGAGGATCGTGCCGCCCGTGATGGTGGCGACGACGGGGCCCTCCAGGGGCTCCGGCGCCTCGTGCTTCGGTGTCCACTTCTCCATGGGCACAGCTTACGAGGCGGCCCGTCGGCTGCTCCGCGGGCCCGTGCCCCCTGCTCCCCCTGTACACCAACGGCCTTCGTAGGCGAATCGGCCTCTCCGCGTGGACGAGCCCTGAAGTGCCAGGCGGTTCGGGCGAAGCCTGGTATCTCAAGTCGGGCGACGGATGCCTGACCGATCACGGCAGGAACAAACCGCTCACCGTCACCAAATGCCAGGCCGGAAACAAGGCCCAGCAGTGGATCCTCCACTGACCCTCGACACGGCACCCCTGTCGTCACGGCACCCCGTAGAACCTCTCCGTCTCCTCGACCGCGCTCTGGAACCGCTCGTCGAAGTCGTCCCGGACGAGCGTCCCGACCACGTAGTCCTGGACGCTCATCCCCCTTTTCGCCGCATGGTCCCGGAGCCGGTCGAGCAGCTCCCCGTCTATCCGCAGGCTGAGCACACTGGTCCCCATGGAACGAGGGTCGCGGGCGGGCGCGGGGCGGCGGGGGGCTTTTTGCGTTCGACTCACTCGTATGGGTGACGTGGAGATTCGGTGGCCCTTGTCACGGGCACCTCGGCGCGTCACGGGTGGTCTTTAGTCAGGGTAATGAGTTATGCTAAAGAACATGCCGGACCTAACCCATGGCGACGACGCTGCCGCCGTGAACTCGCTGCGCTCCGCCGTGATGCGCCTGTCGCGCCGACTCAAGCACCAACGGGTCGACGAGTCACTGAGCCCCACCGAGATGTCGGTGCTGGGCACCCTCGCCCGCTGTGGCTCGGCCACGCCGGGTGAGCTTGCCCGCAAGGAGCATGTGCAGCCGCCCTCGATGACCCGTATTGTCGCGTTGCTGGAGGGCAAGGGACTGGTCAGGCTGGAGCCGCACCCCGAGGACCGGCGGCAGAAGGTCGTCACCCAGACCGAGACCGCCGAGGCGATGCTCGAAGAGAGCCGCCGCAGGCGCAACGCCTGGCTGGCCGGCCTGGTCGAAGACCTCGACGAGGACGAGTGGGCGAAACTGCGCGCCGCCGCCCCCGTACTGGAGAAGCTCGCGCATCTGTAAGCCCGTTCGTAAGCCCGTTCGTAAGCCGTCCGAAAAGCCGTTCGTAAGCCCGTCTGTAAGCGCTGTCCGGCCGTTGGGCCATTCGCAAGGAGGCGACCCCTTTTGAGTTCGGGACCCGGAGCAGATTCCGCCCCCGCACCAGCCACCCACGACTCCCCGCCCACCCCTACCGGACGCACCCGCACCCGTAAGTCCGAGATGTTCAGCTCCCTGAAGGTCCGGAACTACCGGCTCTTCTTCCTCGGCCAGGTCGTCTCCAACACCGGCACCTGGATGCAGCGCATCGCCCAGGACTGGCTGGTCCTCAGCCTCACCGGCTCCTCCACCGCCGTGGGCATCACGACCGCGCTCCAGTTCCTGCCGATGCTGCTCTTCGGCCTGTACGGCGGTGTCCTCGTCGACCGGCTGCCCAAGCGCCCCACGCTGCTCGTCACCCAGACGCTGATGGCCCTCACCGGCCTCGCGCTCGCCGTGCTGACACTCTCCGGCGACGTCGAGGTCTGGCACGTCTACCTCGCCGCCTTCGCCGTCGGTCTCGCCACGGTCGTCGACAACCCGGCCCGGCAGTCCTTCGTCTCCGAGATGGTCAAGCCCGACCAGCTCCAGAACGCCGTCAGTCTCAACTCCGCGAACTTCCAGTCCGCCCGCCTCGTCGGACCCGCCGTCGCCGGTCTGCTGATCACCGGCGTCGGCACGGGCTGGGCCTTCCTCGCCAACGGGCTCTCCTTCGTCGCCCCCATCGCCAGCCTGCTGCTCATGCGCTCCCGCGAACTGAACGCCGTGGAGCGGGCGCCGCGTGCCAAGGGGCAGCTGCGCGAGGGCCTGCACTATGTCGCCGGGCGGCCCGAGCTGATCTGGCCGATCGTCCTCATCGGGTTCATCGGCACCTTCGGCTTCAACTTCCCGGTCTTCCTGTCGGCGTACGCGGACGACGTCTTCCACGCCGGCGCCGGCGCGTACAGCCTCTTCAACACCCTGATGGCGGTCGGTTCGCTCACCGGCGCCCTGCTCGCCGCCCGGCGCGGTACGGCGAAGCTGCGTGTCCTCGTCGCGGCGGCCGTGGCCTTCGGCGCACTGGAGATCGTGGCCGCAGTGGCCCCGTCCCTGTGGCTGTTCGCGCTGCTGATGATCCCGATCGGGATCGCGGGACTCACGGTCAACGTCACGGCGAACACCTCGGTCCAGATGGCCACCGACCCGGCCATGCGCGGCCGGGTCATGGCCCTGTTCATGATGGTCTTCATGGGCGGTTCGCCGCTGGGCGCGCCGATAGTCGGCTGGATCACGGACACGTACGGCCCCCGGGTCGGCCTCGCCTTCGGCGGCATCGTCGCGACGACCGCCGCCCTGACGATCGGCCTGGTCCTGACCCGCGTGGGCGGCCTGCGCGTCTCGGTCGTCTGGAACTCCGGACGCCCGCGCGTCCTCCTCCTCAAGCGGGAGCAGCAGCAGGCGGAACAACAGGAACTGGAAGAAGGGGATGAGGAGTTGCGGGAGGCGGTCCCTTCGGCCGTGCGGGTCAGTTGATCGACCTCATGCGTTCCAGGGCCAGTTGGAAGGCCGTGGGGTTCACCTTGAGGGGACCGCTGAACGGGTAGTCGAACTCGTAGACGATCAGCAGCATCACGCCCACGATGAACGTCAGTGAGAAGACCACGCCCGCGTGGGCGCGCAGACTCTCCACGCCGAAGAGGTAGACGAATCCGACGGTGACCAGGGCGCCGAGGAGCAGGGCCGTCCACAGCAGGGCGGGTACGCCGGCCGTCGCGGCCTCGTTGACGCGCTCGCGGCGGGCGTCGCCGAGCTGGGCGACGGCCTCCAGGGCCCCCTGGTAGCGGACCTGGTCCGCGCCCGTCGCGGGCTCCTGGGTGTTCACGAGGGAGCGGATCTCGGTGAACTGCCGCCAGGCCGCCGGATCGTCCCGCTGCTCGGCCAGCAGCGGCCACTCGTCGTCGATCACCGTGCCGGTGTACCGCTCGACCAGGGTGCCCAGGCGGGTGCGGTCGGGCTGGGGCAGCGAGCTGCTGTACCAGGTGAGCTGGAGCAGCGCGTTGGTCTCGGTGTACGTGTTCTCGTGGGCCTGCGACCGGGTCTCCCACACGCCGACGACGACCATGGCGAGGACGACGGCGTAGATCACGCCTATCTCCGCGTACACGTACCCGAGGATGTCGTTGTGGGCCTTGCGCCGGGCCACCGGCACGAGCCGCGCGACCACGAAGACCGCCGCAGTCGCCATGGCCGAACCGCTCAGGAGCAGCACGATTCCGAGAATGGGCATGCAGACGTCCCCCGTCCCCCGTGTCCCCGCCCATCTCCATGGTGCGGGTGGCTCGCCGGATGATCCATTCCCTGGAAGGGTGACGCGCATGAGACTCTTCGCCGCCGTGCTGCCCCCGGAGGACGTGACCCGTGAACTCGCCGCCGAGGTGGCCGGGTTGAGGAGCCTGGCCGGTGCGGACGCGCTGCGCTGGACCGGCGTACCCGGCTGGCACTTCACGCTCGCCTTCTACGGCGAGGTCGACGAGGACGTCGTACCGGAGCTGTCGGAGCGGCTGGAGCGGGCGGCGCACCGTACGGACCCGTTCGCGCTCGCGGTGTGCGGGGGCGGGCAGTTCGGGCACGGGCGGGCGCTGTGGGCGGGCGCCGCCGGTGAGCTGGAGGTGCTCCGGCTGCTGGCCGACCGGGCGGAGGCGGCGGGCCGGAAGGCGGGTGTCGAGATGGGGGAGCACCGGCACTACAAGCCCCACCTCACCGTGGCCCGCAGCCGCGAGCCTTTCGAGGTACGGCCGTACGTCGAGGCCCTGGACGCGTACACGAGCCGCACCTGGACGGTGGCCGACCTGGCGCTCGTCCGCAGCAACCTGCCGAAGTCGGGGGTGCCGGGGGAACAGCCCCGGTACGAGGTGGTCGGCCGTTGGCCGCTGGGGCCTGTCCGGCGGATCGGGTCGGAGGACGGCCACGGCGCCGACTAGGCAAAGGGGAGCCGGTACCGCGGACGAGCGTGCCGAACCCCGCGTCTCCCGGCCGGGTCCGCCGGACCGGCCCGAGGGGCGGCCGGACGGGCCCGGGGAGCGGCCGGTTAGTCTCGGCGGTGTGAATCCGAAAATCCGGAACCGGGTGATGGCCGGTGCGCTCGTGCTGATGTTCGTGGTGGTTGCCGTGGCGGCGGCGGTCGGGAAGTGATGGCCTAAAGCCGTACGCCGTAGTCCGTAGGCCGGAACCCGGCTTTGACCTGGGCCGCGACCGCCGCCCCCACCTGCGACAGCTGTCGCCTGTCTACCAGGCGAACGCCTCCGGCGACGGGCCCGGGCCCGGGAAGATCTCGTCCAGCGCGGTCAGCAGTTCGTCGCTCAGCTCCAGCTCGGACGCCCGTACCGCCGACTCCAGCTGCTCGGCGGTGCGCGGGCCGACGATCGGGCCGGTCACGCCGGGGCGGGTGAGCAGCCAGGCGAGAGCCGCCTCGCCGGGTTCGATGCCGTGCTTGTCCAGCAGGTCCTCGTACGACTGGATCTGGGCGCGTGCGGTCGGGTCGGCCAGGGTGTCGGCGGCGCGGCCACTTGCGCGTCGGCCGCCCGCGACCTCCTTCTTGATGACCCCGCCGAGCAGTCCGCCGTGCAGGGGCGACCAGGGGATGACCCCGAGCCCGTACTCCTGTGCGGCCGGGATGACCTCCATCTCGGCGCGCCGCTCGGCGAGGTTGTAGAGGCACTGCTCGCTGACGAGGCCGATGGTGCCGCCACGCCGGGCGGCGGTCTCGTTGGCCTGGGCGATCTTGTACCCCGGGAAGTTGGACGACCCCGCGTAGAGGATCTTCCCCTGCTGTACGAGCACGTCGATCGCCTGCCAGATCTCCTCGAAGGAGGTCGAGCGGTCGATGTGGTGGAACTGGTAGACGTCGATGTAGTCGGTCTGCAGACGCTTGAGCGACGCGTCCACCGCGCGGCGGATGTTGAGCGCGGAGAGCTTGTCGTGGTTGGGCCAGGCGTCGCCGTCCGCGGCCATGTTGCCGTACACCTTGGTCGCGAGGACCACCTTGTCGCGGCGGTCGTCGCCCTTGGCGAACCAGTTGCCGATGATCTCTTCCGTACGACCCTTGTTCTCGCCCCAGCCGTAGACGTTGGCCGTGTCGAAGAAGTTGATCCCCGTGTCCAGGGCCGCGTCCATGATCGCGTGACTGTCGGCTTCGTCGGTCTGGGGGCCGAAGTTCATGGTCCCGAGCACGAGCCTGCTGACCTTGAGTCCTGTGCGTCCGAGCTGCGTGTACTTCATGACTGTTCAGCCAACGTCGTGGAGTGCGCTCTAAGCAAGGGTGGGCTGGGTGGCGGGGGCGGACCTTGACGCTATCTCGTGGTTAGTGCTTACGTATGTGCAGCGTTACTCGCTTTAACTTTCAAGATTCTTAAGGACTCCGCGTATGCCTGCACGCCGTACCTTCCTCTCCGCGCTCGCCGCGTCCGCGCTGCTGGGTGCCGCCGCCGTGCCCGCCGCCGCCTCGCCGTCCGTCGGTGACGGTGCCCGGCTCGACTATCAGAAGGGTGTCGTCGTACGCGTCCTCAAGGGCGTGTTCGAGCGCGGGGACACCGCTGTCGTGGACCGGTTCGTGCGGGCCGACTACATCCAGCACAACCCCCTCGCCGCTGATGGCTCCGGGCCGCTGAAGAACCTGGCCACCGGGGTGCACCAGCAGTTCCCCGAGGCCGAGTACGGCATCAGGCGGGTCATCTCCGAGGGCGACCTCGTCCTCGTGCACTCCAACGTCGTGCTGACGCCGGGGAGTCGGGGCTCGGCCGTCTTCGACATCTTCCGGTTCCAGGGCGGGAAGATCGCCGAGCACTGGGACACCGGGCAGAACGTGCCGGACAGCAGCGCCAACGGCAACGACATGTTCTCGACGGTCAGCCGGCCGCAGACCGAGCAGCCGGGGCCGCGGTGGCTCACCGCTTACAACAAGCGGCTCGTGACCAAGGCGTTCGACCGGCTCATCGTCGACAAGGACCTGTCGGCGCTCGACACGTACTGGGGGCCCGAGTACCACCAGCACAATCCCGGCATCGCGGATGGCGTGGCGGGTGCGCGGGAGGGGCTCGGGGCGTACTTCCGGGCGTTCCCGGAGCTGGCGGTCTCGCGTAAGCGGGTGGTGGCGGAAGGGGATCTGGTCGCCGTCCACAGCCACTACGTCAGCGCGCCCGGCGAGCGCGGGCAGGCCGTCGTGGATCTGTTCCGGGTGCGGGGCGGGAAGATCGTCGAGCACTGGGACGTGCTCCAGGATGTTCCGGCCACTTCGGCCAACGACAACACGATGTTCTGACGGCGGTGTGATGTTCTGACGGCGGCGCGATGTCTGACGGTGGTCGGGCGACGCCAGGTGTGACTGGCGTCGCCCGATCGCGTTCGGCCTGCCCGGAGTTGGGCTCAGAGCTGGGCGTACATACCGGGCTGGTAGTCGCCGGCGGGCTGCTGGACGATGACGTTCATCCGGTTGAAGGCGTTGATGAGGGTGATGGTGAGGACCAGGGCGCCCAGCTGCTCCTCGTCGTAGTACTTGGCGGCGTTCGCCCAGGCCTCGTCCGGGACGCCGCCGGCCGCGTCCGCGATACGGGTGCCCTGCTCGGTCAGTTCCAGGGCGGCGCGCTCGGCGTCGGTGAAGACCGTGGCCTCGCGCCAGGCCGCGACCAGGTGGAGGCGCTGCGTGGTCTCTCCGGCCGCGGCGGCGTCCTTGGTGTGCATGTCGGTGCAGAAACCGCAGCCGTTGATCTGGCTGGCGCGGAGCCGTACCAGCTCCTGCGTCGCGAGCGGCAGGGCCGAGTCCGTGGCCGCCTTGCCTGCGGCGATGAGGTGCTTCGTGGCCTTGGTCACGACCGGGTTGGCGAAGAGGTTCAAGCGGGCTTCCATGGTGGGCTCCTCCGACATCGGTACTGCTGCTTCGACTGCTTCGGTGTGCTGCCCTTGCGGGGCGGTACACATGGACGACGGAGCGGCGCGGCAGGATGTGACATGGGCGAGCGAATGTGACGTGGGTCTCGTTGATGTCGTGATGGTCGTGATGGTCGTGCGGGCCGGGCTGTCGAATGCGGCGGCTCCCGATCGACGGGAGGGTGTGAACACCGCGGACCCCCGGATCTCAGGAGCCCCATCATGACCGTCACCGTGACCGCTGACCTGGCCATCTCCCTCGACGGCTACATCGCCGGCACCGATGTCGCCCTCGACAACCCGGGAGGCGACGGCGCCGAGCCCCTCTTCGAGTGGATCCACAACCTGGCGAGCTGGCGGGAACGCCAGGGCATGACCGGCGGGGACGAGAACCGTGACTCCGAGCTGATGCGGGAGTGGTTCGACGCCACCGGAGCGGTGGTCATGGGCCGGATGATGTACGACACGGGCGAGGAGTTCTGGGGCGACAATCCCCCGTTCCGGGCCCCGGTCTTCGTGCTCACCAACCGTCCCCGGCCCACCCTGGTCAAGGAGGGCGGCACGACCTTCACCTTCGTCACCGACGGCATCCACAGCGCCCTCGACCGGGCGAAGGCAGCCGCCGGGGACCGGAACGTCGACATCGCGGGCGGGGCGAGCACGGTTCGGCAGTACCTCAGGGAGGGGCTCGTCGACGAACTGCAACTGCACGTCGTGCCCGCGCTCCTCGGGGACGGCCTGCGGCTCTTCGAGGGGCTGGGGCGAGGGGTACGGAGCCTGGAGCCGGTCAGGGTGGTCGACACGCCCTTGGCGACCCACCTGAAGTACCGCTTCGGGACGGCTAGTCGCGCGGGAACTCGTCCGTCTTGAGGGTGAGGTCGAGCGAGGTGCCGGTCAGGTCGATGTCGCCGCCGTAGGTGATGGAGAGGTCGTAGACGTAGTCACCGTCCTTGGGGCGGGTGAAGACGCGGGCCTTGCCCAGGTACGGGTCGGCGATCAGGTAGACGGGCACCTCGGCGAGTGCGTAGGCCTCCTTCTTGGGGCCGTAGTCGTACACGGCTGTGCCTTTGGAGATGACCTCGGCGACGAACTCGACGTCTTGGTGGCGCCAACGGCCCTGGTCGTCCTTCTTGGCTCCGTCGCGCAGCTTCATCACGTCCGGGGCGAAGCCGTTCAGGTCGCCGCCCGGGAGGCTGGGGAGGTAGATGCGGACGCCCGAGTACACCTTCGCGCACATCCCGAAGCGGTCCTCGACCGCCCGCACGATCCAGCGGCTGGTCCGCCAGTGCGCTTCCCGCTGCGGAGCCATGTACACGCAGCCGTCGACGATCTCCGCCTTGTAGCCCTCAAAGCGGTCCTCCAGGCCGGTGAGCGGGTTGAACAACTTGTCCAGGGCGTGTGCGTCGGCGTCGGCCATCTCGATCCTGCCTGTCCTCAAAGAACGGTCACCGCGACCTCAACGACGTACGCGGCGGCCGGGCCACGCCCCGATCCGGTCGCCTCCAGTCACCCCCTTCCAGCCACGTACCGTTCCCCCAGATCCCACGCCTCGTACAGCGAGTCCGCGAACGCCCCCGCGATCTTGTGCTCGCCGCTCGCGTTGGGATGTGTGCCGTCGTAGGTGTCCTGGTGGATGTCGTACGAGGGTGGGGGCGACGTCAGGAGCAGCGGGGAGCGGGGTTCGTCCAGGTCGGCGGCCGTCTTCGCCAGGAGTTCGTTGAAGCGGAGGACCTCGGCGGCGAAGGGCGGGTCCGTCTCCGCGCGGACGTTCGGGATCACCGGGAGCAGGGCGATGGCGATGCGCGGGTTGGAGCGGCGGGCCTCGGCCACGAAGAGGCGCGCGTTCTCCGCCGTCTGTTCCGCGTCCGTGTAGAAGCCCAGGTCGATCAGGCCGAGGGAGACCAGGAGGACGTCCGGCTTGTGGGCGCGTACCGCGTCCGCGATCAGCGGGGTCATGTGCTGCCAGCCCTCGCCCCAGCCGGCCAGATGGGCACGGGGGAACTCCGGGTCGGCGTACTCGTACGAGTCGGAGGCGTCCGTCGCCTTGTCGTACAGCGTCTCGCGCGGGCCGACGATCCGGAACGGGCCGCCGTACGTCTCCCGCAGGTGCTGCCACAGCCGGTAGCGCCAGGTGTGTTCGCCGGCGCTGCCGATGGTCATGGAGTCGCCTACGGGCATCAACCTGAGCATCCGCTCATGATGCGGGATCGGGGGAGGAGTGTGGGGCGGGTGCGGTGTGTGAGCCCGGCCACCCGGTGTCAGGTCTGTGTCAGCTTGCGGTCAGTTGGGTGTCAGTGAGCGGGCGCGGGAAGGTGCGAGCGGGCGCGGGCAGGCGTCATGGGCCTCGAATCGAACGCCGGGATGGCACGCTTGAGGGCATGCGCCGATCGCTCGCCCTCCTCGCCGGGGGCCTACTCGTCGGGGCGCTCGCCGCGCCCGCCTCCGCTGCCGATGGTGACAAGGACTTCACCATCAAGGACCCGCGGATCACCGAGTCCAGCGGTCTCGCCGCCTCCCGCCTGCACCCCGGCATCTACTGGACCCACAACGACAGCGACGACGGCGCCTATCTGTACGCGGTCGACAGCAGCACCGGGCAGACCGTCGCCACCGTCACCATGACCGGCGTCGGCACACCCCGCGACATCGAGGCCATCTCCATCGGGCCGAACAACCAGATCTACGTCGGTGACATCGGCGACAACGACGGCGTGACCTGGGATTACGTCTGGGTCTATCAGCTCACCGAGCCCAAGGTCCTCAAGGACCAGACGATCCGCGCCACGCAGTACGTCGTGAAGTACTCGGACGGCTCCCGTGACGCCGAGTCCCTCGTCGTGCACCCGAAGACCGGGCGCGTCTACATCATCGACAAGCAGGAGGACGGCGGGCACCTGTACGCGGGCCCGGCCAAGCTCTCCCCCTCCGGCACCAACGTCTTCCGGCCCGTCGCCGCCGTCGACATGTGGGCCACCGACGCCGCCTTCTCGCCCGACGGGCAGCAGTTGGCCGTACGCGGCTACTTCGGAGGTGTCTCCTACGCCTGGAACGGCGGCAAGCTCAAGCGGGAGGGGCAGCTCGACGTGCCCTTGCAGGGGCAGGGGGAGTCGGTCACGTACAGCCGGGACGGGTCGAAGATCATGTACGGCAGCGAGGGCGCCGAGAGCGGGGTCGAGGCCGAGGACGCGCCTTCGTACGATGCGTCCGGGAACTCCGACTCGGCTTCCGGCAACGGGAGTTCGGCCTCCGGCGGGAGCGGGGGCGGGGGCTCGGAGGGGAACGTCAAGACCGGGGCCATCGCTGTCGCCGTGCTGTTCCTCGCCTTCTTCGGGCTCAAGCGGCTTCGGCGGAAGCCGGCGTAGCGGGTCCCCGGGCGCGGTGACCGGGGAGCACCCCGGCCTGTCTCAGCCTTGTCGCTCTCGGGTACGACGCTCGACCCAGACCTCCAGGCCGTCCAGGATGCGTTGCAGGCCGAACTCGAAGTGGTCGAAGCCGGGGGCGAAGGTGTCCTCGGAGAGGGTGGCGAGGACGGGGTAGCGGCCGGAGGCCATGGCCCTTTCCAGGACCGGGAGTTGGGCTCGCCAGAACTCCTGGTCCGTCAGGCCCGTACGGCGCTCGGCCTCCTGCTGGTGGACCTGGGCGCGGGCGGCCCCGACGACGTACCCGTCGACCGTCACCACCGCCGAGACCAGCTCCGGGTCGGTCAGCCCCATCGGTTTGATGCGCGCGAGCACGCTCTCCATGCCGTCGAGGGAGCTGGGCCCGAGGACCGGACGGGACTGGTTGACCTGGAGCAGCCAGGGGTGGCGGCGGTAGTGGGCGAGGGTGGAGCGGGCCATCGCCTCCAGGGTGGCGCGCCAGCCGCCGTCGCCCAGCTCCTCCGGGGCCGGGCGCTGGACGCGGTCCAGCATCAGGTCGAGCAGCTCGGCCTTGCCGGGGACGTACCGGTACAACGACATGGCACCGGTGCCGAGTTCGGTGGCGACGCGGCGCATCGACAGGGCCTGGACACCCTCGGTGTCCGCGATGCGCACGGCCGCCTCGACGATCCCGTCGAGGGTCAGCCCCGGCTTGGGGCCACGGCTGGGGCGGGGTCCGGTGGCCCACAGCAGTTCGAGGGTGCGCGCGATGTCACCACTGCCGCTGGTCTCCGTACCGCCGCTGCCGCTCGTCATACGCCGAGCTTAGAACCACGCGCGCACCGTTCGCACTAAAACTGGGTACGTCGTACGCGTAAACGAGTACGCTGTACCCAGTTCAGGCGACAGGGGTGGACGCGGGCGGACCGGGAGGGGCGTCATGGACGGTCGTACGGACGATTACGCGGACGGCTATGTGGTGCGGGCGGAGGGTCTGGAGAAGCGGTACGGCGAGAAACGCGCCCTCGACGGATTCGACCTGCTCGTCCGCCAGGGCACGGTGCACGGACTGCTCGGGCCCAACGGCGCCGGCAAGACCACCGCCGTACGCATCCTGACCACGCTGCTCCGGCTGGACGGCGGGCAGGCGACGGTGGCCGGGCTCGACGTGGCCACCCAGCCGCGCGAGGTCCGCTCCCGGATCGGGCTCACCGGGCAGTACGCGGCGCTGGACGAGATCCTCACCGGCAGGCAGAACCTGGAGATGTTCGGGCGGCTCTTCCATCTCGGCGGGAAGCGGGCGCGGTCGCGGGCCGCCGAACTCCTGGAGCGGTTCGGCCTGGTGGCCGCCGCCGACAAGGGCGTCAAGGGCTACAGCGGCGGCATGCGGCGCCGCCTGGACCTCGCCGCCTCGATGATCCTCGCCCCAGCCGTCCTCTTCCTCGACGAGCCGACGACCGGGCTCGACCCGCGCGGTCGGGGTGAAGTCTGGGACGCGGTACGGGCGTTGGTGGCCGACGGCACGACCGTACTGCTCACCACGCAGTACCTGGAGGAGGCCGACCGGCTCGCCTCCCGGGTCACCGTCATCGACCAGGGGCGCGCGATCGCCGACGACACTCCGGACGGGCTGAAGCGGCGGGTCGGCGGCGACCGTATCGAGGTCGTCGTCGGGCAGCGGGACCGAATTCCGTGGGTGGTACGGGCAGTTGGCCAGGTCGCGCACGGCGAACCGGAGGTCGATCTGGCCGGGCTGCGCGTCCACGCGCCGGTGACGGACCGGGTGGCCGCCCTCACCCATGTGGCCCGCACCCTCCAGGACTTCCGGGTCCCGGTGGAGGACATCGGGCTGCGCAGGCCGAGCCTTGACGACGTGTTCCTGCGCCTGACCGGCCGTCGTACGGAAGAGACGGAAGAGACGGAAGAGTTGGACGACACGCCGGACGCCGAGGAGACGGCCGCGTGAGCGCGGTGGAGGCGCCCCGGACGGGCGGCGGCCGGCGCGGGGCCCGCCGGGCCGGGCGGAGTCATGGCCGGCTGTACTGGACGCTCGCCGACTGCTGGAACGTCGTACGCCGAGGCCTCACCCACTACAAGCGCCAACCCATCAGCATTCTCTGGCAGTTGGGCTTTCCGATCCTGTCCGTGCTGCTGTACGGCTATGTCTTCGGCAACGCGATGAAGGTGCCGGGCGGCGGGGACTACAAGGAGTTCCTGATGCCGGGGATGTTCGTGATGACGATGGCCCTCGGGTTCGTCACCACGGCGACGGTCGTCGTCTACGACTCCAGCAAGGGCGTCATCGACCGGTTCCGCTCCATGCCGATGGCCCCGTCGGCGGTGGTCGCCGGGCGCGGGGGAACGGACCTGATCGTCGCCTGCGCCGAGTTGGGCATCATGATGGTCACCGCGTACGGGATGGGCTGGCGGCCGGACGGCGGGCCCGGCTTCGTGCAGGCGTTCGCGCTGCTGCTGTGGCTGCGGTTCGCGCTGATCTGGGTGGGGATCTGGCTCGGCCTGGTCGTGCCCAGCCCCGAACAGGCAGGCGGGCTGTTCGCGGTGGTCTTCCCGGTGACGATGGTCTCCAGCATCTATGTGTCGCCCCAGCTGATGCCCGACTGGCTGGGCACGATCGCCCTCTGGAACCCGATCTCGTCCACCGCGTCGGCCGCCCGTGAGCTGTTCGGGGCGCCGGGGGTGACCGGGAACTCGTGGGTGGAGCGGCATGCGCTGCTGATGGCGGGGGTGTGGCCGCTGATTCTGACGGTGGTGTTCCTGCCGCTGGCGGTACGGAGGTTCAAGAGGCTCAGCAGGTGAACAGATGAACAGGTGAGCCAGTGC
This sequence comes from Streptomyces sp. NPDC000878, assembly GCF_053599695.1. Classification (NCBI taxonomy): domain Bacteria; kingdom Bacillati; phylum Actinomycetota; class Actinomycetes; order Kitasatosporales; family Streptomycetaceae; genus Streptomyces; species Streptomyces sp. NPDC000878. The sequence goes on from NZ_JBSFMT010000021.1 coordinate 135,685, forward strand.
TGCTGGATGTCTTGACGTGGTGATGGTGTGTCAGTTTCCTGGAGGTGCGCGGTTCATGGGAGCGCTCCCATATGTTCCGGGGCCGCGCCTCCCCGAAGGGAACGAGCGACATGTTCCGCAGCTTGCGAAGAGCGCTGTGTGCGGTGGCCGCCGCGCTGCTGTTACCGCTGGGAGCCGGTGCGCAGACCGCCCACGCGGCGGACGGCGATGCGGCGGACGTCCGGGCGGCGGAGGCCGGCGCCGGCTACTGGCACACCAGCGGACGCCAGATCCTGGACGCGGCCGGGCAGCCGGTCCGGATCGCCGGCATCAACTGGTTCGGCTTCGAGACCGCCAACTACGTGGTCCACGGCCTCTGGTCGCGCGACTACAAGAGCATGATCGACCAGATGAGGTCGCTCGGCTACAACACCATCCGGATGCCGTACAGCGACGACATCTTCAAGTCCTCCACGGTCCCCAACAGCATCGACTTCAGCAGCGGCAAGAACGCCGACCTGCAAGGCCTGGGCTCCCTCCAGATCATGGACAAACTGGTGGCGTACGCCGGTCAGAGCGGCCTCAAGGTCATCCTGGACCGGCATCGGCCGGACGCGGGCGGGCAGTCGGCGCTCTGGTACACGGCGGCGGTGCCCGAGTCGACGTGGATCGCCAACCTCAGGGCGCTGGCGGCGCGTTACTCGGGCCAGGACGCGGTCATCGGCATCGATCTGCACAACGAGCCGCACGATCCGGCCTGTTGGGGCTGCGGTGACACGACGAGGGACTGGCGGCTGGCGGCACAGCGGGCGGGCAACGCCGTACTGTCGGTCAATCCGCAGCTCCTGGTGTTCGTGGAGGGCGTGCAGACGTACAACGGGGTCTCCGGCTGGTGGGGCGGCAACCTGATGGGGGTCGCGCAATATCCGGTGCAGCTGGATGTGGCGAACCGGGTGGTGTACTCGGCCCACGACTACGCGACGAGCGTGGCCCAGCAGAGCTGGTTCAGCGACCCGACGTTCCCCGCCAACATGCCGGGCGTCTGGGACAGGTACTGGGGCTACATCTTCAAGCAGAACATCGCGCCGGTGTGGGTGGGGGAGTTCGGCACGACGCTGACCTCGACGGTGGACCAGCGCTGGCTGGCGGCACTGGTCGACTACCTGCGGCCGACCTCGACGTACGGCTCGGACTCCTTCCACTGGACCTTCTGGTCCTGGAACCCCAACTCCGGTGACACGGGCGGAATCCTGAAGGACGACTGGTCGACGGTCGACACGGTGAAGGACGGCTACCTGGCGAGCGTGAAGGCGCCGGGGTTCCCGGGGAACGGTGGCGGCGGGGGAGGGGGCGGCGGCGGTGGTGGCAGTACGGCGACCTGCGCCGCCTCCTACGTCGTCAGCAGCGACTGGGGCGGCGGCTTCAACGCCGAGGTGAAGGTGACCAATACGGGGACGGTGGCGCTCAAGTCCTGGCAGGTGACGTGGACTTGGAGCGGTTCACAGACGATCACGAGCATGTGGAACGCGACGTACACGCAGACCGGGGCGACGGTGACGGCTGTGAACGCGGTTCACAACGGGAGTGTGGCGGTGGGGGGTTCGGCGAGTCTTGGGTTCGGGGGAGCGCCGGGGGGTGGGGGTGTGCCGGGGGTGAGTTGCACGGCGGCGTGAGGGGCTGAGGCGTGAGGACATGAGGATGTGAGGGCATGAGAAAGGGGCGCCCGGTGTTCGCCGGGCGCCCCCATCGACGTATGCAGAGTGATGCATCATGCGAAGTCTGGCCCTCCTACCGAAGGCCCATCTGCATCTCCATCTGGAAGGTGCGATGCGTCCTGCCACGCTCGCGGAGCTGTCGGGTGAGTGCCGTGGGCAGCCGTCGGGCTCAGGCGGCTTCACGTCGTTCGAGGACTTCACGTCCTTGTATGGCGCCGCTGCGCGGCTGGTACGTGAAGGCCCGCGGGAGAACCTTCTGCGGCTGGTGCGCGAGGTCGTCGAGGATGCCGCCGCGGACGGAGCGGTGTGGATCGAGCCGCACTTGAACCCCCTGACCTACGAGGACGATCCGGACGCCGCGCTCGACCTGCTGGACGTGGTGATCGACGAGGGCCGGCGTACCGCTGCCCGGCTGGGTGTCGGCTTCGGCGTCCTGGTGTACGCCCGGCGCAACGCGGACCCTTCGGAGGCCGTCGCGACCGCCCGCCTCGCGGCCAGGCGGGCAGGCAACGGGGTCGTCTCGTTCGGCCTGGCCGGGGACGAGGCTCAGTTCGCGCCGGAGCCGTTCGCCGAGGCATTCGCCATCGCCCGTGATGCCGGGCTGATTTCCGCTCCGCACGCGGGGGAACTCGCCGGTCCGGCGAGCGTGCGTGCTGCCCTCGACGTGCTCGGCGCGCGACGGATCGCCCACGGCGTACGGGCGGTTGAGGATCCGGCTCTCGTCGCCCGCCTGGCTGCGGAAGGCGTGGTCCTCGACGTCTGCCCGACCTCCAACGTCGCCCTCGGCGTCGTGGACTCCCTGTCCGACCACCCCCTCCCGCTTCTGCTGCAAGCCGGCGTACGGTGCACGCTCAACGCCGACGACCCGCTCCTGTTCGGCCCCGGGCTGCTGGCGGAGTACGAGACAGCCCGAACGGCCTTCGCCCTCACCGACCCTCAACTCGCCGCGCTGGCCCGCACCTCGGTCGAATCCTCCGGCGCGCCGCGGGCAATGGTGGCGGACGCGGTCGCGCTCATCGGTGAATGGCTTGATGCGTCCCCGGCCCGAGGAGTGCTCGAACAGGGTGCCCGTACGGGTGATCTCCGTTGATTTTCCCGCCCTTTCGGTAGCAAGGCCGCAGAATCGTCCGCTCAGGACAACGGCCCAAGGGGGAAATCGAATTGCAGCCAGGAAGGAATCCGGCAAGGCGCTGGTGGCTTGATGTCACCGAGTACTTTGTTGTACTTGGGATGCTGGTCGGCGCCTTGGGGGTGACGGCTCCTTCGGCTTCGGCTGCCACCGGCGAAATTCTGCCGCCGTTCGACATCGGGCAACGGTGGAACATCTGCCAGGGCTACGGAGGAAATGTCTCCCATACCGGGACGTCCCACTACGGCCTCGATCTCACTGGCTCAGGGTGTGACAATTCCGCTTCGGGAAGAAACGTCCGGGCTCCGATCAGCGGAAGCGTCCGCTATTACCAGGCTTCGACCGGGACCCTGTGCATCAACGCGAGCAACGGCAAGAGCGTGGCTCTCACCCACATCAACAGCTCCATCACCGGCGGAAGCGTGAGCGCCGGTCAACCGGTCGGCACGGTTGCCGCACCGGGGCAACGCGGAAACGCCGGGGTGTCGCACATCCACCTTCAGGCGTGGTCGTCTCACGGCTGCTGGGACACCGGGAACGGAGGCGTCCCTTTCGACAGCGGTCATGGGACGCGCATCTGTGGGGCGCCCGATCTGACCGCAAAGGGGCCGAGCACCGGTAATGGTGTGTGGAGTGGAACCTCCTTCACGGGCCAGAGCTGTGGGCCGACCAAGGTCGGCCTGATGGCACTGCTGAAGAAGAACGGCGACCTGAAAGTCCAGAAGACCGACGGAGCTTGGGTGACGCTTATGCACGGCGTCACCAATTTCCAGGTCAACGAGGACAAGGTCTTTGCGCAGAAGGGCGGTGCTCTCTGGCGGAAGACGGGAGTCACCGGTGCCTGGACACGAATCCGCGGGAGCGGCGTCAAGTCGTTCAGCGTGGAGGGGGACCGAGTCGCCGTCGTCCTGACCGACGGCACACTGCACCACAAGAGCGGCAACAGCTGGCCGCTGATGCTGCGGAACGTCACCGCTGTCGACCTGGACGGCGACAAGTCCGTCGCCAGGCGGGCCGACGGCACGCTCCGCATCAAGACAGGCACCACCGGAAGCTGGCGACTGCTGCGGAGCGATGTCCGGACGTTCGACATCGAGGACGGTGTCGTCGCTGTCGTTCAGAACGACGGGACGTTGCGGTACAAGAACGGCGGCAACTGGCCGGTCCTGTTCAGGAACGCCAAGGCCGTCGTCCTCGATGACGGCCGCTTCGGCGCCGTCCTGACCGACGGAACCCTCCGTATCAAGATCGGCCCTGGTGGAAGGGCTGCGAAGTGGGCGGACGGAGCCCTCGGGTTCGACTTCAGAGTGAGCCGCGTCGGCATCATCAAAGGTGCTGACAACAGGCTCTGCCTGAAGAAGAGCCCTACGGGCACCTGCGGCCTGGTGACCACGGGTGTGAAGGCGGTCCAGGTGCTGTAGCCCACTCGACCGTGGAAACGCGGAGGGGGCGCCCGGTGTTCGCCGGGCGCCCCCTCCGCGTACGGACTTGGGGTGTTAGA
>NZ_JBSFMT010000022.1:0-137028 GCF_053599695.1 Streptomyces sp. NPDC000878
GGACGGGCTGGGTTAGTCAGCCCGTCCGGCGTTTGAGGACAAGGCCCGTTCAGGGCCATAGGGGGGTCTGGGGGCGCAGCCCCCAGGGGATGGGAACGGGTAAGGGCGGCGGGGGCGAGACTCACACCACCTCAGCCACAGCCCCCTGCTCCGCCGAACCCGACCGAGCACCCTCATCCTTCTTCTCCGGCCCCGCCCCCTTCAACGGAACCTCCTTCACGAACACCGCCGCCACCAGCGCCGCAACCGCCACCACAGCCCCCAGCAAGAACGCCGAGTGCGTCCCGGAAGACACCGCGTACTGATACGCCTCCCGCGCCGCCGCAGGCAACTTCGCCAGGCTCGCCGCATCCAGCTGAGCCGACTGCTCGGTCACCTTGGACCCCAGCGCCCCAGCCCGCTCGGTCATCACGTCCTGCACCCGGCTGTTGAACAACGCCCCCATGATCGCGACCCCGAACGACGCCCCGAGCGTCCGGAACAGCGTGGCCCCGGAGGACGCGACACCCATGTCCTTCATCTCGACACTGTTCTGCGCGACCAGCATGGTGATCTGCATCAGACAGCCCATACCGGCACCGACGATCGCCATGTACACACCGGACGTCACCCGCGAGGTCCCGGTGTCCATCTGCGCCAGCAGGAACAGCCCCACGATCATCAGCACACTGCCGACCACCGGGAACACCTTGTACCTGCCACTGCTGGTGGTCACCCGCCCGGCGATCATCGACACGACCATCATCGCGCCGAGCATCGGAAGCAGCAGCAGCCCCGAGTTGGTCGCGGACGCGCCCTGCACGGACTGCTGGTACAGCGGCAGGAACAGCACCGCACCGAACATCACGAACCCGGTGACGAACCCGATGACCGCCATCAGCGAGAAGTTCCGGCTGCGGAATATGTGCAGCGGCATGATCGGCTCGGCGGCCTTGGTCTGCCAGAACACGAACCCGACGAGCGAGGCGACGCCGATCCCGATCAGCTCCATGATCCTGGCGGAGCCCCACGCGTACTCCGTACCACCCCAGGTGGTCACCAGAACGATCGCCGTAATACCGACAGTCAGCAGCGCCGCGCCCGGATAGTCGATCCGCGTCTGCGCCCGCTTCCTCGGCAGATGCAGCACCGCGCTGATGGCGACAAGCGCGACCACACCCAGCGGCAGGTTGATGTAGAACGACCAGCGCCAGCCCAGGTGGTCCGTCAACGCCCCGCCGACCAGCGGTCCGCCGATCATGGCGAGCGCCATCACGCCGGCCATCATGCCCTGGTACTTGCCACGCTCACGCGGCGGAATCAGGTCCCCGATGATCGCCATGACCCCGACCATCAGACCACCGGCGCCGAGCCCCTGGACGGCCCGGAAGCCGATCAGCTGCCCCATGTCCTGGGCCATACCGCTGAGCGCCGACCCGATCAGGAAGAGCACGATCGACGTCATGAAGACGCCCTTGCGCCCGTACATGTCGCCGAGCTTGCCCCAGATCGGGGTGGAGGCGGCGGTCGCGAGCGTGTAGGCCGTCACGACCCACGACAGGTGTTCGAGCCCGCCCAGTTCACCGACGATCGTCGGCATCGCCGTACCGATGATCATGTTGTCCAGCATCGCGAGCATCATCGCGATCATGAGCGCGAGCAGCACGACACGCACACTCCGCGGCTGCTTGCCCTGTTCCCCGGACTCACCCGGCTTGCCCTGCTCACCCTGCCCGTCGGCCCCGTCAGGCCGGTCCTCTACCACCCGTGCGTCCGCCATCGTCTCCGCCCCACTCCCCCACGTACTCTTACTTACTTGCCGCCCGGCAAGTTGACTACACTGGGGAAGCTAGACCTCTAACTAGCCGGGCGTCAAGTAAGTTTTGTCCCAAGGGCGTGCCCCGGGCGCCCACCCAGGGCATTCACGAGCAGGAGTACGAGCAATGGACCGCACCAAGCAGCGCCGTCGCGGGGACACCCGCCAGCGCATCCAGGACGTGGCGCTCGAACTCTTCGCCGAACAGGGCTACGAGAAGACCTCGCTGCGGGAGATCGCCGAGCGCCTCGACGTCACGAAGGCGGCGCTCTACTACCACTTCAAGACCAAGGAAGAGATCATCGTCAGCCTGTTCGAGGATCTGACGAAGCCGATCGAGGACCTGATCGAGTGGGGCAGGCAGCAGCCGCACACCCTCGACACGAAGCAGGAGATCGTACGCCGCTACAGCGAGGCGCTCGGCGAGGCGGTGCCGCTCTTCCGCTTCATGCAGGAGAACCAGGCGACGGTACGGGACCTGAGCATCGGCGACACGTTCAAGACGCGGATGCTCGGCATGCGGGAGATCATCATCGACCCGAACGCCGCCCTGGTCGACCAGGTCCGCTGCATCAGCGCGATGTTCACACTGCACGCCGGGATGTTCGTGCTCCAGGACCTCGCGGGCGACGCGGACGAGAAGCGCAAGGCGGTCCTGGAGGTGGCGATCGGCCTGGTCACCCAGGCCCACGAGGGCACGGAACAGCCGTAGATCACAGCCCCCAGCCCCCAGCCCTCCGCTAGACAGTCACACCCTTGGCCCGCAGAAACGCCACCGGGTCCACGGCAGAGCCGTAGTTCGCGGTCGTCCGGATCTCGAAGTGCAGGTGCGGCCCGCTGGAGTTGCCCGTGTTGCCCGACAGGGCGATGCGCTGCCCGGTGGCCACGACCTGGCCGACCTTCACGTTGATCTTCGACAGATGGGCGTACTGCGAGTACGTCCCGTTGCCGTGCTTGATGACGATGGCATTGCCGTACGCCGATCCGTCACCGGCGCCGTTGCCGCCGGTCTTGACGACGGTGCCGCCGTGCGCGGCGAAGACCTTCGTACCGCTCGGCACGGCGAAGTCCTGGCCGGAGTGGGTGGACGACCACATATTGCCGGCCTGGTTGAAGCTGGCGCTGAGCGTGTACTTCTTGACCGGGTCCACCCAGGAGGCGGCCTTCTTGGCGGCGGCCTTCTTCGCGACGGTCTGGACCTGGACGGCACTCGCCGTCGTACCGGTGTCGGCGGCGGCCGAGACCCCGGCGGCCCCGAGCACGACCGACACCCCGAGCCCTGCGGCCAGAACGGAGATGCGGGAAACACGGGTGGTGGCGCGCTGGAACATCAGAACCTCATGGGGACGGGGACAGAAAAACCACCCGGCACAGGCGACCTCGCCGGATGGGAAACCCCTTGGTACCCCCACCCCCCACCCAGCCCCAAACCCCTGCTCTACGGCACAAGGTAGTAGTTAACTGTAAATTTACCCACTTATTGACAAAGCGAGCGAAGCCACCGCACTACACAAACCACACTCCACCCACCCGACAACCCACTAACCACCCTAGTAACGGACATTTCGCCTGTGCATCATGTCACCCGGCCCGCGAGGTCGGAGAGCGGCGACTGTGACACGCACAACGGGACCTACGCCACCTCTGCGGCACCCCGGAACAACACCGGCACCGGGCCGAACAAACCCCCTCCGACTACTGGCATCTCGCCGCTACCCGTGAGTAATGTTCCCTTCCCACCCGCGCCACTCACTCCCGCAAGCATGCCCCTGACATCTGCTGAGATCCGCAGTCCCCGGCACCGCACGGACCCACGTGAGAGGACCCCCACCCCGATGACAACAGGCTCCTGGACGCCCTGGACGCGCCGTATCGGCCTGACCGCCGTCGCAGCGGTCGCCGCGGTGACCCTGACCGGCCCCGGCACCGCCCAGGCCGCGACGACCGCGTCCACCACGTCCGTGTCGGCCACCGCAGCCGCCGAGGACGTCGACTACGCCACCTGGCAGCTGGACTGCCAGGCCGTGATGGACCAGGCACTGCCCTACCTGAAGCAGCGCATCGCCGCCGCCCCCGCGGGCGAGAAGCCGGCGATCGTCTTCGACATCGACAACACCACCCTGGAGACCGACTTCGGCTTCAGCTTCCCGTCGCCGGCCAACGCGCCCGTGCTGAAGGTGGCCCAGTACGCCCAGGAGCACGGCGTCGCCCTGTTCTTCGTCACCGCGCGCCCGGACATCATCAAGGCCCTGACGCAGTACAACCTCACGTACGTCGGCTACGACGTCACCGGGCTGTACGTCCGCAATCTGATCGACCTCTTCAGGGACGTGGCCGAGTACAAGACCGCGCAGCGCGTCGACATCGAGTCGAAGGGCTACACGATCATCGCCAACATCGGCAACAGCGCCACCGACCTGTCGGGCGGCCACGCCGAGAAGACGTACAAGCTGCCGGACTACGACGGCCAGCTGTCGTAATCGACCCCATCAGGCCCCCGTCGGGCATGCGAAAGGGGCCGGTGCTGGAAAGCACCGACCCCTTTCTGACGTAGCCCTGAGGCTTACGCCTCCTTGCTCAGGTTCGGCCCCGCACCGCCGGCCGCCTGCTCGATCGGCGGGACGTCGGGCAGTGCCGACTTCTCCTCGCCGCGGAAGGTGAAGGTCGCCGCCTCACCCTCGCCTTCCGTGTCGACGACCACGATGTGACCGGGGCGCAGCTCGCCGAAGAGGATCTTCTCCGAGAGCGTGTCCTCGATCTCGCGCTGGATCGTGCGACGCAGCGGGCGGGCGCCCAGGACAGGGTCGTAACCCTTCTTGGACAGCAGCTCCTTCGCGGACTGGGAGAGCTCGATGCCCATGTCCCGGTCCTTGAGGCGCTCGTCGACCTTGCCGATCATCAGGTCGACGATCGTGAGGATGTCGTCCTGGGTCAGCTGCGGGAAGACGACCACGTCGTCGACGCGGTTGAGGAACTCGGGCCGGAAGTGCTGCTTCAGCTCGTCCGAGACCTTGTTCTTCATGCGCTCGTAGTTGGACTTCTTGTCACCGGAGGCCGCGAAGCCCAGGTTGAAGCCCTTGGAGATGTCCCGCGTGCCGAGGTTGGTCGTCATGATGATGACCGTGTTCTTGAAGTCCACGACCCGGCCCTGGGAGTCGGTCAGACGACCGTCCTCCAGGATCTGGAGAAGGCTGTTGAAGATGTCCGGGTGGGCCTTCTCGACCTCGTCGAAGAGGACGACGGAGAACGGCTTGCGGCGGACCTTCTCGGTCAGCTGGCCGCCCTCTTCGTAGCCCACGTAACCGGGGGGCGAACCGAAGAGACGCGACACCGTGTGCTTCTCGCTGAACTCCGACATGTCGAGGGAGATCAGCGCGTCCTCGTCACCGAAGAGGAACTCGGCCAGGGCCTTGCTCAGCTCGGTCTTACCGACACCGGACGGGCCCGCGAAGATGAACGAACCACCGGGACGCTTCGGGTCCTTCAGACCGGCACGCGTACGACGGATCGCCTTGGAGAGCGCCTTGACGGCGTCCTTCTGGCCGATGACCCGCTTGTGGAGCTCGTCCTCCATGCGCAGCAGGCGGCTCGACTCCTCCTCGGTCAGCTTGAAGACCGGGATGCCGGTGGCGGTCGCGAGGACCTCGGCGATCAGCTCGCCGTCGACCTCGGCGACGACGTCCATGTCGCCGGCCTTCCACTCCTTCTCCCGCTTGGCCTTCGCGGCGAGGAGCTGCTTCTCCTTGTCGCGCAGGGAGGCGGCCTTCTCGAAGTCCTGCGAGTCGATCGCGGACTCCTTGTCGCGGCGGACGCCGGCGATCTTCTCGTCGAACTCGCGGAGGTCCGGCGGCGCGGTCATCCGGCGGATGCGCATCCGGGAACCGGCCTCGTCGATCAGGTCGATCGCCTTGTCCGGCAGGAAGCGGTCCGAGATGTAGCGGTCGGCGAGCGTCGCCGCCTGCACCAGGGCCTCGTCGGTGATCGAGACACGGTGGTGCGCCTCGTACCGGTCGCGCAGGCCCTTGAGGATCTCGATCGTGTGGGGGAGGGAAGGCTCCGCCACCTGGATCGGCTGGAAGCGGCGCTCGAGGGCCGCGTCCTTCTCGAGGTGCTTGCGGTACTCGTCGAGCGTGGTGGCACCGATGGTCTGCAGCTCACCGCGGGCCAGCATCGGCTTCAGGATCGAAGCGGCGTCGATGGCGCCTTCGGCGGCACCCGCGCCGACGAGCGTGTGCAGCTCGTCGATGAACAGGATGATGTCGCCGCGGGTGCGGATCTCCTTGAGGACCTTCTTCAGGCGCTCCTCGAAGTCACCGCGGTAGCGGGAGCCGGCGACCAGCGCGCCGAGGTCCAGGGTGTAGAGGTGCTTGTCCTTGAGGGTCTCGGGCACCTCGCCCTTGACGATGGCCTGGGCGAGGCCCTCGACGACGGCGGTCTTGCCGACGCCGGGCTCACCGATGAGGACCGGGTTGTTCTTCGTACGGCGGGACAGCACCTGCATGACCCGCTCGATCTCCTTCTCGCGCCCGATGACCGGGTCGAGCTTGGACTCACGAGCGGCCTGGGTGAGGTTCCGGCCGAACTGGTCGAGGACCAGGGACGTCGAGGGGGTGCCCTCGGCGGGGCCGCCGGCGGTGGCGGTCTCCTTGCCCTGGTAACCGGAGAGCAGCTGGATGACCTGCTGCCGCACGCGGTTGAGGTCTGCGCCCAGCTTGACCAGGACCTGGGCGGCGACGCCCTCGCCCTCACGGATCAGGCCGAGCAGGATGTGCTCCGTGCCGATGTAGTTGTGGCCCAGCTGAAGGGCCTCGCGGAGCGACAGCTCCAGGACCTTCTTGGCACGGGGGGTGAAGGGGATGTGCCCGGACGGGGCCTGCTGGCCCTGACCGATGATCTCCTCCACCTGCTGACGGACCGCCTCAAGCGAAATGCCGAGGCTCTCCAGGGCCTTTGCGGCGACACCTTCACCCTCGTGGATCAGGCCCAGGAGGATGTGCTCGGTGCCGATGTAGTTGTGGTTGAGCATCCGGGCTTCTTCCTGAGCCAGGACGACAACCCGCCGCGCGCGGTCGGTGAACCTCTCGAACATCGTTAATCGCTCCTCAGAGCGGTCAGGCAGTAAGGGGACGCTCCCCTCCCTGTCCTTCCGCAGCTTAGTCCCGCAAGCGGGGACCGCTCATTCCAACTGCCGACACCGGACCGAGAACCAACACAGCCTCCTGACCCTGAACGCCGACATATGCTCCAACCCGATCGTGCGAGACGATGTTCCCGCAGGCCAGGCAGTTACCCCCACTATCAGTACGCCGATGGCGAACGTGAGACGGCCTTTTCTGCGTGTCGCCCCCTCCCACTAGGGATGTCTTACCCGTACGGACCGACACTCCATGCCGGATGCACCGGTTCCCTCCGCTACGGGCGAACAACCTTGCGCCGCCGAACTGCTCCGCGCATCCCCGAAATCGGAACTCCGCGCATCCGCAAGGGCACCCAGCGTAACTCGCGGCCCTTCGCGGCGGTTGGCTTCGCATGGTTCCCACGGTCCCCCTTCCTCGCCGCCCTCTCGACCCGGGCGACACCACGAACGATGTCCGGCACTGGTACGAGAACGAACTGGGATGGGCGACAGTGCCCGGTTCCGGCTGCGGGGGTCTTCCGGTACGGCTGGTCGTGGGCCGGAGCTTCGACGTGCTCGACGTGCCGGCCGAGGCGGGCTTCGCGGCGCTGCGGCACCGGGGGCAGGTGCGGGCGCCGGCTTCCCCGGTGGCCCTGCACGGGGACCGGATGCTGCTGCTGGTGGCCGCGGGCAGCGCGGACGAGTTGCCGGGGCTGCTGGACTGGCTGGAGTGGGGCGGGCTCGCACCGGATCTGAGGGCGATCGGCGCGGGCGGCCACATCGAGGCGCCCCCGCCGCCCGGGCCGCCCGGTTCCCCCGTACCGGCGGGCAGCTCTCCTGGCTCTCAGGCCCGTTCTCAGAGCGGTTCTGAGGCCCGTACAAATCCGCAGGGGGCCGCTGTCTGGCTGCGGCCCCCTGAAACAGGGTGCGGGACGGCGGTCCCGCTGCCGACGATGTCGGCCCTGGGGGGCGTCGGAGGCGCCCCCGATCTCGTACGGCTGGTGGACACGCTGGCGACACAGTGCCAACGCGTCCGACTGCGGCGCGCGTGCGCTCAGCCGTTGGCCTTCTCGTAAGCCTCACGAATGGACGCGGGAACACGGCCACGGTCGTTGACCTCGTAACCGTTCTCCTTCGCCCAAGCACGGATCTGCGCGGTGTCCTGGCTTCCGCCGGAAGCGACACGCGCCTTTCCACGCCCACCCGAAGCACGGCCCCCGGTACGGCGACCGCCCTTGACGTAGGGCTCCAGAAGACCGCGAAGCTTGTCAGCATTGGCAGTCGTGAGATCGATCTCGAACGTCTTGCCGTCCAACGCGAACGTCACGGTCTCGTCCGCCTCGCCGCCGTCGAGGTCGTCGACAAGAAGGACCTGAACCTTCTGTGCCACCGGATTTCCTTTCATCGATAACGTGGGAGCCGATGCCCACGGCGTGCGCCGCTGTTTCGCATCCCCTGTTTTATGCAGTACTGCAGTACGTCGGAAAGCAAACCGCTTTTGCCGGAAAAACACAAACCCCCGGGAGAGACCGACCTCCCTTCCCCCGACCGGAAACGTACGCGTTTCGGACATAGGGAACCTGGGCAGGCGGCTCACAGGAATTGCCGATGCCCGATCACCGATGCCCGATCACAGATGCAGAAGCATCCGACTGTTGCCCAAGGTGTTCGGTTTCACTCGTTCGAGACCGAGGAACTCCGCGACGCCCTCGTCATAGGAACGCAGTAGCTCGGCGTAGACATCGGTGTCAACGGGCGTCTCACCGATCTCCACGAAGCCGTGCTTCCCGAAGAAGTCCACTTCAAAGGTCAGACAGAAAACGCGTCGAACACCGAGCCAGCGGGCGGTCTGCAGCAACTTCTCCAGCAACTGATGCCCGACACCGGAACCCTTGAGGTCCGGGTTCACGGCGAGAGTACGAACTTCGGCGAGGTCTTCCCACATCACGTGGAGTGCACCGCACCCCACGACCTCGCCGTTGTCGTCGCGTTCTGCGACCCAGAACTCCTGGATGTCCTCGTAAAGCGTCACCGTCGCTTTGTCGAGCAGGATACGGCCCCGGACGAACGAGTCAAGGAGTCCGCGTACGGCCTGGACATCGCTGGTCCTGGCCCGCCGGACGGTGATGGCTTTCGCTGTGACTTCGGGACGCATCGCTGACATGAGCGGACGCTATCGCCCGGTGGGCCCCTGGGCCGAGGCGGGGTTCTCGTAGCCGGTATGTTCCACGGCTTCCGTCTGCCCGGCCTGTTCGGGCTGTTCGGGCTGTTCGGGCTGTTCGGGCTGTTCCGGCCCTTGGACGATGCGAACGGCATCCCTGAGGTCCCGCCGCTGTTCTTCGCTCATCATGCCGAAGAAGGCGACGAGAGCGGCGGCGGGGTTGTCGCTCTGCGACCACGCGTCGTTCATCAGCGCCGCCGCGTAGGCAGCTCGGGTGGAGACCGCCTCATATCGATAGGCCCGGCCTTCCGCCTCGCGACGGACCCAGCCCTTCTGATGGAGATTGTCCAAAACGGTCATCACCGTGGTGTACGCGATGGACCGTTCCTGCTGAAGGTCTTCCAGGACTTCTCGAACGGTGACCGGGCGGTTCCACTTCCACACCCGCGTCATGACCGCGTCTTCGAGTTCTCCCAATGGGCGAGGCACAACTCAGCACAGTAGTGGGAGAACGGGTGAATAGCGCGAAGGACGTGCACTTTTACCGTCAAACACCATCAAACACCCACGAAACAGGGCGCCCCTACTCGCCCTGTCCGGCCTGGCGGGTCTGCTCGGCCCGGGCGAGGGTCGCGTCGACGACGGCGTCCTCCTTGGCCTTGTTGGCACCACCCTGACTCTTCACCATCGTCACGATCACACCGATGAAGAGCGCGGCCATCACTACGGGGGGCACGAGCGCGGAGACGTAGTCCATGCGACCAGAGTAGCCAGGGCCGCCGAAAGGCCCGGGCGGGGGCCCGGGCCTTTCGGTGATTCCAGCTCCGTACAGCGGCTCGGTTCAGCCAGCGGCGAGCTGCTGCGGGGGATTCGCGGGCGGGGTCGGCTTGCGGCGCGGGAAGACCTCGCCGGGGGTGGGGATGGGCCGGCCGGGCTTGGGGGCTTCGGGCGCGGGCCGGGGTGCCGGGGCGGGGCGTTCGAGCGGCTTCTTCTCCGCGGGCTTCTCGCCTGGCTTCCTGCCGGGTTCCTGGGCGGAGAGACCGCCGGGCAGGGCCAGGAGCCGGGTCCGGGATGCGGGCACCGTCGGCGTGACCGGCGCCCGGCCGGACACTCGGGCGCCGAGTCGGGCCCGTACGTTCCGCTCCGCGTGCCGCAGACAGCGGTCCAGGAGGGCGGCGGCGACCGGGTTGCCCCGCAGGGCCCGGAGGGCGGCGAGGTCGTCCGGGTCCGGGCGGTACCCGGCGCCCAGTGCCTCCTCCAGGAGCGTGAGATAGCCGGCGGCGGTGCCGGGCAGGGCGGCGCGGTAGCGGGCGAGGTCGGCCACGAGGAAGGCGCGCAGCCTGGCTCCCTCATGCGTCGCCTCGTCGACGGACTCGGCTAGCCGGAGACAGTCCTGGACGTCCTCCGCGGAGGCGGGGCCGGGGTGGAGGGCGAGGGCGAGAGCACGGCGGAGCACACGCAGCTCCTCCGCACCGAACGCCATGCCGCCGCGAGATCCGAATGGCGTGGGCATGCGGCGACGATACGCGCTAATCAGACAAACTCGGCATTGGGAAGGGGGTGTGGCACAGGAAGCCACCCGGCTGGCCGTGCGCAGAGTTGTTTCCGCCCCCGCCGCCCCTACCCGTCCCATCCTTCTGGGGGCTGCGCCCCCAGACCCCCGCTCCGGCCCTGAACGGGCCTTGTCCTCAAACGCCGGACGGGCTGGATGGTGCCGGCCGGCGCTGAAAGACCAAGCCCCGGCCGGCGTTCGAGGACAACCACGCCCCGCCCACCCTTGCCTCGCCCACCCGCCCGCGCCGCTTCCGCAGCACAGACGGTGCCTCTTCAGCACCGGCCGGGCATTCCAGCCCGTCCGGCGCTTGAGGACAAGCGCGTCCAGCGCGAGCCTTTCCCCACCCACCTCACCGCACTTCACCACCGGCCCGCACCACCCACTCAGCCCGTCCGGCGCTTGAGGACGAGCGCGCTCAGCCCGCCTCTGCCCACCCACCCGCCCGCACCCCGTCCAGCCCGTCCGGCGTTTGAGGACGAGGCCGTTCAGGCCGACAGCGGGGGTCTGGGGGCGCAGCCCCCAGAAGGATGGGACGGGTAGGGGCGGCGGGGGCGAAGAAAAAGCTCACGCCACCCCCAGCACCTCCTCCAGCACCGCCACGATCTCCGCATGCCCCGTCCCCTGATCAACCCCCGCCACCACACCCCCGTCCCGCACAAGCTCCACAGCAACTCCCTCCGCCCACCGTCGGGTGACATACTCCCCGCCGAACCCATGCGCCCGCGCCAGCCCCGCCTGCAGCTCCGTCGCCACATCCAGCCGCGTCCAGCGCCGCGCCTCCGCCAACGCCTCCCCCTTCGACCGCGCACCCCGCGCCAGCAGGGACCGTACGCAGGCGGGAGAACCCCGGCGGGCGGCCGTGACCAACGGGGGCTCGCCGGTCGGGCCGGGGCGGTTCGGGTTCGCGCCCGCCGCCAGCAGGGCCTCCGCCACCGCCGCGTGACCGCAGCGCAGCGCCCACGCCAGAGCCGTGAAGCCGAACGCCTCCACCGCGTCGGGAACGGCCCCCGAGGCCAGCAGCGCGCGGACGACCTCCGTGTGGCCGCCGCAGGCCGCCCCGCACAGGGGGAGGTCCGAGCCCGCGCTCAGCCGGTCGGGCGCCGCGCCGGCGGACAGCAGCAGCCGTACGATGCCGGGCGCGTCGCTCACCGCCGCGACGTACAGGGCGGTCTGGCCGTCCTCGTCCAGCGCCTCCGGGCTCACACCGAGCCGCAGCAGCCGTAGGACCGCGTCCTCATCACCCTCGTACATCGCGGTGAAGAGGGCGTGATCACTGCCTTGTGGCGGTTCTTGCCCGTTCATACCTTCCGACCTTCGCTCGCGAAGTGCCGGTGAAGCAAAGGCTTTCGGGGTGAAATGCCCCACGTCTCCCCGGCATCACGTGTCGCACTCGAGGACCGTCCGGCACACCCCGCACCGCGCCCGCACCCGCCCCCGCACCGGCACCCGGATGCGCTGATGGCACGTCGGACAGGGAAACGAGACCCGCAGCGGACCGTGACCGTCGGGGCCACCAGAGGTGGCGGAGCCGGTGGAGGCATCGGGGGCATCGGGGGTGAAGCTGTACGGGACGACGCCCGGTTGCGACGCACCCGGCCCGTGCCGGCCCTGCGCATGACGGCGGTCGCGCGCGTACCGACGGCGGCCCGCCCAGCCCGCCGCCGTCAGCGGGGGCTGACGCGAGTCGCGGCGGGCCAGCTCCATGCCCGCCGCGTACGCCGTGTACGCCTGCGGACTGGTGAACCAGATCCCGGGGTCCTCGTCGAAGAGCAGGGCCCGCTTGGCCAGGACGTACCCGAACTCCTCCGGGGTCAGATAGCCGAGCTTCTGCGAGGAGTCGGCGTCCTCGCGGTAGGCGTCGAGGAGGAGCCAGCCCGCGCCCAGATACGCAGCCGCCGTGTCCGTCAGGATCTCGTTGTCGCGTGTCCCCGGGAAGGAGAGGTCCAGGCGGTGCAGATAGACGTGCATCACCTCGTGCGCGAGGGCCGCGCCGATGTCCCTGCGGTGGGTGCGGAAACGGTCGTTCAGCTCGATGAAGTACTCGGGCCCCGCCGCCAGTTCGACATTCGCCGCGTGGGTCATCTCGCGGAAACCGACGATCATGCGCGCGTCCGGGAGCCGGTAGTGCCGCACCATCTCACGGGCCACGCGCTGCGCGCCCAGATGCAGGTCGTCGGTGTCGCAGAACGCCACGTCGACCGGGGCCACACTCGTCGCGAAGGTCTGGACGGTGTCGTACGACAGCCTCTTGTAGAGCGCGTTGATCGCGGCCCGCACCGTCTCCAGATGTGGGTAGCCGTGCTCGACCGGTCCGTCGTTCGCCACGTCCGTACCCCCAAGACGCCCTGAACTCCTCTCCACTTTACGTGCAGGGGAGCTGTCGGTAAGAGCGGATTTCCTACCGTCGGGTTCCGCCGCGGGCACGTGATATCCGCCCTTGTTCCGCACCCGCCTTGATCTTCATACTTGCGTTCTTTGTCACCACGTCACCACCACCCCCCACGAAAGGACGTACGTTGACCCACACCTCGTCGGTCGGAAGAGGTCTCTCCCTGGTCAAGCGGGCCGCGGCGGTCGGTGCCGCGGCCCTCGCGATCGCGAGCCTCCAGCCGCTCGCCGCACAGGCCGCGCCCGCGCCCGTCGTAGGAGGAACGCCCGCCGCACAGAACGAGTTCCCGTGGCTGGTGCACCTCTCGATGGGCTGTGGCGGCGCGCTCTACAAGAAGGACGTCGTCCTCACCGCCGCCCACTGCGTGGACGGCTCCGGCGCCAACACAGGCATCACCGTCACCGCCGGCGTCGCCGACCTGAACGCCTCGGGGGCGATCAAGGTCAAGTCGACCAAGGTCCGCCAGGCCCCGGGCTACAACGGCACCGGCAAGGACTGGGCGCTCATCAAGCTCGCCCGGCCGATCGACAAGCCCACGCTGAAGATCGCCACGACGACCCAGTACAACCGCGGCACGTTCACCATCGCGGGCTGGGGCGACACCCAGGAGAACGCCGGCACCGGCACGACCAAGCTCCTGAAGGCCACCGTCCCCTACGTCAGCGACGCGGGCTGCAAGCTGCACTACGGCAAGCGGCTCGTCCCCGGCGACGAACTCTGCGCCGGCTACCTCGCGGGCGGCGTCGACACCTGCCAGGGCGACTCCGGTGGCCCCATGTTCCGCAAGGACGATGCCGGCGCCTGGATCCAGGTAGGCATAGTCAGCTGGGGCGACGGCTGCGCCCGCCCCGGCGTACCCGGCGTCTACTCCCAGGTGTCCACCTTCGCGAAGGACATAGCCCGCGCGGCCTCCGCGCTGTAGGGCGCCCCGAGTCCGGCGGGGCACCTGGCTCCGCCGGACCTGGGGGACGGACTCGGCGACGCGGGATCCGAGGGACCGAGGCAGGCCCCGGGATCCGAGATCCGGGAGCCCGGCCCCGAGAGGCAGGCTCCAGGAGACGGGATCCGGGACCCAGCCCTGGGACTCCGGCCCCAGGAGCCCCGACCCGAGAGGCGGGCGCCGGAAGGCGGGTACGTCGCCTCAGTGCCTGTCCGGGCTCACCGGAGCTAGCGCCGGCCTGGGCATGTGCAGCGGGTGTTGCGGGGCCGGGGAGGCCGGTTCCGGGACAGGCCCTGCCTGCCCGGCCCCGAGAGGCGGGCCCCGGCGGGCGGGTACGTCGTCTCAGCCCCCGCCCAGGCCCACGCCCACCGGAACCAGCACCGCCCCCGCCCGCCCCGCCCCCTCCAACTCCAGTACCCACACCTCGTTCACGCCCTCCCGCAGTACCGGCCCGGGGACATACAGCGAGCGTTGCGGGCCCACGGACCAGTACCGTCCCAGGGCGAACCCGTTGACCCACGCGAACCCCCGCGTCCACCCCGGCAGTTCGAGCCGCGCGTCCCCGGCCCCGTGCACCGTCACGGCCCCCCGGTACAGCCCCGGGGAGGCCTCGTCGTCCTCAGAGGGCAGCCCCCTGAAGGGCACCTCCTTCACGGCATCCTCCTCGAACGCGTCCAGCCGCAGCCCGCGTGCCCGCACGCCGTGCAGAAACTGCCGCTCGTGCAGCACACCCCCGGTGATGCCCTTCGGCTCGCCGATACGCGGCCCGTAATTGACCCTCCCCAGGGACTCCACCCACAACTCCACGCGCGCGTGCCCCGCGACCGGCTCCGCGAGCCGCACGTCCCCCTCGCCGAGCACCCCGGCCCGCACCTCGTCGACGTACACCACCGCCAGGTCCCGCAGCCCGCGCACGGACAGCGGATACGGCCGCCGCGGCCCCGGAACGGTCACCGCGTAGCGCACGAGACCGCGGTCCACGTCCAGTTCCTCGAACGTGGGCGGCACGGCCTGCTCCGTCTCGGGGCCGCCGAGCGTGTCGAGCACGCTGGACAAGGGGGCCCATTCCGTGAGGTGTACGGCGGCCTGGGCGCCCAACGGGGCGGGGGCCGACGGTGGTTCGGGCGGAGGGGTGTCCGCGTACGCCGACAGGACCTCCCTGAAGCGCCAGAACTTCTCCGTGGGGCGCCCGTGTTCGTCGATCGGCGCGTCGTAGTCGTACGACGTCACGTCCGGCTCCAGGGCGCCCTCGTGAGCCTCTCCGAGGGCGCCGTCGCCGGCCGCCCGGTTCGCGCCCGACCAGCCTGCGAAACTCGTACCGCCGTGCGCCACGTAGATGTTGACCGACGCGCCGCACTCCAGGATCTCGCGGAGGGCCTGTGCGGCGTCCTCGGGGTCGCGTACGACGTGTTCGGCGCCCCAGTGGTCGAACCAGCCGCACCAGAACTCCATGCACATCAGGGGGCCCGTCGGGTGGTGCCTGCGCAGCGTTTCGAAGGACCCGCGCGCGTGGGAGCCGAAATTCACCGTCGCCAGGACGCCCGGCACCGAGCCGCCCGTCAGCATGTGGTCCTCCGGACCGTCCGACGTGAACAGCGGGACGCTCACACCCCCGGCCCGCAGCAGGCCCGTCAGCCGGTCCAGGTACTGACGGTCGGAGCCGTAGCTGCCGTACTCGTTCTCGACCTGCACCATCAGCACCGGGCCGCCCCGGTCGATCTGCCGCGACACGATCTCCGGGAGCAGCCGCCCGAACCAGCGCTCCACAGGACCCAGAAAACGGGCGTCACGCGTGCGTGCGTGTCCCGTCAGCCAATGGGGGAGACCGCCGTTCTCCCATTCCGCGCAGATGTACGGGCCCGGCCGCACGACCGCCCACAGCCCCGCCTCCCGTGCCGCGTCCAGGAACCGGCCCAGTTGTCCTACGTCCCTGAAGTCACCGGGACGCGGCTCGTGCAGGTTCCACGGGACGTACGTCTCCACACAGTTGAGGCCCATCGCCCGCAGCATCGCCAGCCGGTGCGCCCACTGCTCCTCGTGCACCCGGAAGTAGTGCAGCGCCCCCGACAGCAGTCGCACCGGACGGCCGTCCAGCAGGAAGTCCGTGTCGCCCACCGTGAACTCGCTCATGTGCCCCACCCTCACCTCTGGCGGCCGACAGCGTCCATGGACAAAGATCAGCGCCAGTTGGACCGAGGTTTTCGCCCCTCCAATGGGTGGAGACGGGCACGGCACAGGCGGGAGGACCGCGGATGTACCGCACCTGGATGCGCTTCTTCAGCCCCGCGCCCGCCCACCACCGCCTCGGCCTCGTCTGCCTCGGCGTCGGCCTCCAGCACGGCGCCCTGCCCACCGTCGGCCCCCGCGTCCTCGACCACCACGTGGCCGTCGTCGTCAGCGGCGGCCGGGGCTGGTTCCAGGGCACCGACGGCCGCCGCAGGACCGTCACCGCGCCCACCCTGATCTGGCTCACCCCCGGCACCGCCCACCACTACGGGCCCGACCCCGACACCGGCTGGGACGAGGCCTTCGTCGACTTCACCGGGCCCGCCACCGCCACCTACGCCGAACTCGGCTACATCGAACCCGAGCGGCCCCTCGTACCCCTCACCGACGCGGGCCCCGCCCGAGCCGTGATCGGACGCATGGCCCGCGCCGCACGCCGCGACAACCCCGTCCTGGAGGTCGAGACGGCCGCAGCCGTCCACGAACTCCTCGTCGCCCTGCGCCGCACCCGCGCCGATCTGGCCCCCGACGGCGACCAGGTCCTCGCCGCCCTCGCCCGGGACGCCTGCCGCCCCCTGACCGTCGCCGAACACGCCGCCCGGCACGGCATGACCCCCGCCGAACTGCGCACCGCGGTACGACGCGGCGCCGGATGCAGCCCCAAGGACTACCTCCTCGGCATCCGGCTGAGCCGCGCCAAGGAACTCCTCGCCGCCACCGAACTCCCCGTCGCCGCCGTCGCCCGCCGCGTCGGCTACGACGACCCCGCGTACTTCTCCCGCCTCTTCACCCGCCGCGTCGGCATGGCCCCCGTCCACTTCCGGGCCCAGCAGGGACGCACGGTCCCCGGCGGCTGGAGCGACCGCGTCCCCGACCCCGCCGACCCACCGATGATCGAACACCCGCACGTCACGTAACGCCGAGTTCTCGCCCACCTCGCGCGACCCCGGCGCCCCACGAACCCGCCCACCCCGCGCCACGTAGGGTGGACGCCCATGACCACCAGCAACAACCGCGAAGTCGAGCCCGAGATCCGCGCGGAACTCGGCCGGCTGCGCGAGAGCATCGACAACATCGACGCCGCCGTCGTCCACATGCTCGCCGAGCGCTTCAAGTGCACCCAGCAGGTCGGCCACCTCAAAGCCGCACACCAACTGCCGCCCGCCGACCCGAACCGCGAGGCCCAGCAGATCGCCCGCCTGCGCCGACTCGCCGAAAACGCCAATCTCGACCCCGCGTTCGCCGAGAAACTCCTCACCTTCATCATCGCCGAAGTGATCAGACACCACGAGCGCATCGCCGACGACGCCGTGAACGGCGGGAAACCACCGGTGAGTTGACCCCCGGGGCGTGACAGCCGGGCCCCCGCGGGCGCATGCTGCCCTGTGCACTCACCGCGCACTCGTTGTCAGCCGACGAGCACTGCGCGTCAGCGCCACGGGTGCCGTCTGGCTTGTCCACGTGGGAGGGACGTCGGGCCATGCCCTCGGATGCCAAGATCCTCATCGTCGACGACCACGAGGACACCCTGTACGCCCTGGAGAGCGCCCTCGCCCCGCTCGGCTACCGGCTCGCCCGCGCCACCAGCGGCGACGAGGCCCTCAAACAGGTACTGCGCGGCCAGGTCGGCCTCCTCCTGCTCGACGTCCGCATGCCGGGCGTCAGCGGCCTCGACGTCGTGCGCTACATGCGCCGCCTCGAACAGACCCAGCACATCCCCGTCGTCCTGCTCACCGGCTTCGGCCCCGACGCCGAACTCACCTCCACCGCCTTCGGCCTCGGCGTCGCCGACCTCGTCATGAAACCCGTCGACCCCTGGACCCTGCGCACCAAGGTCCGCTACCTGTACGACGCCCACCGCCGCCACCTCGCCCTCGAACAGGAGGTCCGGGAACTCCGCGCCCGCGTCAAGGACCACGGACTGCTCGCCGAACACGCCCTGGAGGACCGCGCCTGAGGCCCCACAGGCGGCCCCCGAGGGCCTTTCGGGGGCGGGGGCGCGCGTCCGGACAAAGGCCGTGTACCGATCCGCCCCTGTGCCCTGTCAGCGGCATCAGGCAGCATGTCCTCCATGTCCGTACTGACGCGCGACGAAGCGCAAGCCCGTGCCAGCCTCCTGGACGTCCACCGGTACACGGTCGAACTCGACCTCACCACCGGGGACGAGACCTTCGACTCCCGTACCGTGATCCGCTTCGCGGTGACGGCGGGCCACACCGGCGCGGACACGTTCGTCGAGGTCAGGCCCGCCGAGCTGCGCTCCGCCACCCTCGACGGCCACCCCCTGGACCCCGCCGCCCTCACCGACGGCCGACTGCCCCTCAAGGGCCTCGCCGAGGGCGAACACGAACTGCGCGTGGACGCCGCGATGCGCTACTCCCGCACCGGCGAGGGCATGCACCGCTTCACCGACCCCGCCGACGGCGAGACCTACCTCTACACCCAGATGTCCCTGGAGGACGCGGCAGCCGTCTTCGCCAACTTCAACCAGCCCGACCTCAAGGCCGTCTTCGAGTTCACCGTGCGCGCCCCCGAGGGCTGGACCGTCCTCGCCAACGGCATCACCACCGAGACCGCCGACGGCCTCTGGCAGGCCGCCCCCACCCCCCGCATCTCCACCTACCTCGTCGCCGTCGCCGCAGGACCCTGGCACTCCGTCCGCAGCGAACACCGCGGCCTCCCCTTCGGCCTGCACTGCCGCCGCTCCCTCGCCCCCCACCTCGACACCGACGCCGACGAACTCCTCGACATCACGCGCGCGTGCTACGACCGCTACCACGAGAAGTTCGAGGAGCCCTACCCCTTCGACTCCTACGACCAGGCGTTCGTCCCCGAGTTCAACTTCGGCGCCATGGAGAACCCCGGCCTCGTCACCTTCCGCGACGAGTTCGTCTACCGCTCCGCCGTCACCGACACCGAACGCCAGACCCGCGCCATGGTCATCGCCCACGAAATGGCCCACATGTGGTTCGGCGACCTCGTCACCCTCCAATGGTGGGACGACATCTGGCTCAACGAGTCCTTCGCCGAGTACATGGGCTACCAGACCCTCACCGAAGCCACCCGCTACACCGACACCTGGACCGACTTCGGCGTCTCCCGCAAGGCCTGGGGCTACGACGCCGACCAGCGCCCCTCCACCCACCCCGTCGCCCCCGAAGCCGTCGACGACACCGCCGCCGCCCTCGTCAACTTCGACGGCATCTCCTACGCCAAGGGCGCCTCCGCCCTGCGCCAACTCGTCGCCTGGCTCGGCGAGAAGGACTTCCTCGCCGGCATCAACACCCACTTCGCCCGCCACCGCTTCGGCAACGCCACCCTCGCCGACTTCATCGACTCCCTCTCCGCCGCCACCGAACGCGACGTCCACGCCTGGGCCGACGCCTGGCTGCGCACCACCGGCGTCGACACCCTCACCCCCCGCCTCACCAACGGAGACGGCGGCACCCACACCCTCACCGTCCGCCACGAAGGCAGCCGCCCCCACCGCGTTGCCATAGGCCTCTACGACCACGACAGCGCCGGAGACGGCACCCTCGCCCTCCGCGAACGCGTCGACCTCGACATCCCCCAGGACGCCCCGCAGCCCATCGGCAAGCGGCCCGCCCTCCTCCTCGTCAACGACGGCGACCTCACCTACGCCAAGGTCCGCTTCGACCCCGAATCCTTCAAAACCGTCCGTACGGCCCTCTCCGGCCTCCCCGACCCGCTCACCCGCGCGGTCGTCTGGAACGCCCTCCGAGACGCCCTGCGCGACGGCCAACTCCCGCCCGCCGACTACCTGGAGACCGTCCGCGCCCACCTGCCGCGCGAAACGGACCTCGCCCTCGTCCAGGGCGTCCTCACCTTCGCCTCCACCGTCGTCGCCGACCGCTACCTGCCCCCGCAGGAACGCCCCGCGGCCCTCGCCACCCTCGCCTCCCTGTGCCGCGACCTCATCCGCCGCACCGAGGACGGCGACCACCCCGGCCTGCGCCTCATCGCCGTACGCCACTTCATCGACGTCGCCGCCCACCCCGACACCATCGCCGCCTGGCTCGTCGACGGCACCGTCCCCGGCGGCCCCGAACTCGACCCCGAACTGCGCTGGCGCGTCCTGGCCCGGCTCGCAGTCCTCGGCGCCACCGACGAGACGGAGATCGACGCGGAACTCGCCCGCGACCCCAGCGCCTCCGGCCAGGAAGGCGCCGCCCGCTGCCGCGCCGCCCTGCCCGACCCCGAGTCCAAACTCCGGGCCTGGGAACAGATGTTCACCTCCGACGACCTCTCCAACTACCTCTTCGTCGCCACCGCCCAGGGCTTCTGGCAGCCCGAACAGGCCGACCTCACCGACGAGTACGTCAAGCGCTACTGGACCGACTCCGTAGCCGTCGCCGCCCGCCGTGGCCCCGCCATAGCCGACGCCGCCGGCCGCTGGGCCTTCCCCGCCCACCTCGCCACCCCCGAAACCCTCCGCCTCGGCGAGGAATGCCTGCGCGACGCCGACCCGATACCGTCCCTGCGCCGCAAACTCGTCGACCAACTCGACGACCTGGCACGCGCACTGCGCGTACGCGAGGGGGTTACGGAAGGGGCGCGGGAACAGGCGTAACCGCGCCGCCAGGGCCCGGCACTGCTGCGCAGACGTAGTGCCGGGGGTACGGGGGACCACTGGGCGCGTCGGCCTTCCTCACGCCAGGAGGGCCGGCCCACCTCGGCCGGACGTCCGTAGCTTCATCATGGCCCGGCACAGGCGTAGGGCCGGGGACGCGGGGCACATGCGCACCGGGCCGCGCCTGTCGAACGCCTGTCCACAGAAGGGGACTTCGCGAGCGGTCGCCGTCGGCCGTGGGACTCAGCCGCGAGCGCCCCTACGGGAGATGGGCCCGACCCGTTCGGCGCCCACCCCCTGCCTCGCACACCCTCCCCGCACAACCCCCCGTACCCCCTTTCGGGTTCCGATCGTTGGTCTTCCCGGGCGCGTCGCCCCCGCCCCGTCCAAGCTGGAACTCCCCAGCCACGCGCCCCGGGAGGACCATCATGCGTACGCCGCCCCTCGCCTCGGGCGCCGAAGGCCCCGACGCCCTGCGGCCGTTGCTCGAGACGGTCCTCGACGCCCTCACGGACGGCGCACGCGCGCGCGGCGGGCCACTCCCGGCCGGCGGCCCCGAAACCGTCGCGCAGCAGGTCCGCGACGCCACCGGAGACGTACTGCCCGACCAGGGCGACCCCAACGCCCTCTACGACCTCGTACGCGCCCTCGCCGAAGGCTCCGCCGACCCCGCCCACCCCCACTGCGCCGCCCATCTGCACTGCCCGCCCCTCGCCGTCGCCACCGCCGCAGACCTCGCCGCCAGTGCCCTCAACCCCTCCCTCGACTCCTGGGACCAGGCCCCGGCCGCCTCCGAACTCGAAGCGCTGGTCACGAGAACCCTCGCCGCCGAGATCTACGGGGGCGCAAGGGCGAGTGGGCCGAAGGGGCGCGCCGGTGTCGAGAGCACGAGCGCGCGGAGGCCCGAAGGGCCGAGCACGGCCGGGGTCCCGACACCGGCTGTAGCGCCCCGGAGGCGAACCGAGCCTCCAACGGAAGGGGACGCCCTCGTCACCACCGGCGGCACCGAGTCCAACCAACTCGCCCTGCTCCTCGCCCGCGAGACACACCCAGGCGTCCGCCTCGTCTGCGGCGCCAACGCCCACCACTCCCTGCCCCGCGCCGCCTGGCTCCTCGGACTCCCGGAACCGGTCGTGGTGCCCGCCCCCGCCGGCACCCTCGACCCCGCCGCCCTCGACGAGGCCCTGACGGAACTGCCCGGCCCCCGAGGCTCACTCCTCGTCGCCGCCACCGCCGGCACCACCGACGCCGGACTCATCGACCCGCTGCCCCAGATCGCCGCCCTCTGCGCGGCCCACGGCGCCCGCCTCCACATCGACGCCGCATACGGCGGCGGACTCCTCTTCAGCGAACGCCACCGCCCCAAACTCGCCGGCCTCGAACACGCCGACACCGTCACCCTCGACCTGCACAAACTCGGCTGGCAACCCGTCGCCGCAGGCCTCCTCGCCGTCAAAAACCCGGGCGACCTCACCGCACTCGCCCACCAGGCCGACTACCTCAACGCCGACGACGACACCGACGCGGGCCTCCCCGACCTCCTCGGCCGCTCCCTGCGCACCACCCGGCGCCCCGACATCCTCAAAATCGCCGTCACCCTCAAAACCCTCGGCCGCGACGGACTCGGCACCCTCGTCGACCAGGTCTGCGCCCACGCCCACGAGTTCGCCCGCCAGGTCCGGGCCCACCCCGGCTTCGAGCTCTACGACCCGCCCACCATCAGCACCGTGCTCTTCCGGCCCACCGACGCGACCGACGACGCCGTCGCCGCCGTACGCCGAAAACTCCTCCACGAAGGCCGCGCCGTCCTCGGCCGCGCCCTCCTCCACGGCCGCCTCTGGCTCAAGGTCACCCTCCTCAACCCCCACACCCGGCCGGACGACCTGGCCGCACTCCTGAAGCTGGTGGAAGGAAACACCTCCCGATGACACCACTGCCACCCCCCACGCCCGCCGTTGATCCGACGTCCGCGCCCGCCCCCGACACCCCCCACGACCTCGTCGGCATCGGCATCGGCCCCTGCAACCTCTCCCTCGCCGCCCTCGCCCACCCCCTCCCCGAACTCGACACCGTCTTCTACGAACAACACCCCCGCTTCGACTGGCACCCCGGACTCCTCATCGACGGCTCGACCGTCCAAGTCCCCTTCCTCGCCGACCTCGTCACCCTCGCCGACCCCGCAAGCCCCTGGTCCTTCCTCAGCTACCTCAAGACCCGTGAACGGCTCTTCCCGTTCTACTTCGCCGAGCGCTTCCACATCCAACGCGCCGAATACGACGCCTACTGCCGCTGGGTCAGCGAGAACCTCCCCCGACTCCACTTCGGCCACCAGGTCGACGCCGTCCGCTGGAACCCCGAACGAGACGTCTTCGAAGTCGACTACACCCAACTCGACGCCGAAGGAGAAGCCGAAGCCCTAGGCCGCACCTACACCAGGAACGTCGTCCTCGGCATCGGCAGCGAACCCCACATCCCCGAACCCCTCAAACCCCTCGTCGAAGCCCCCACCGTGCCCGTCCTGCACGCGGCCGACTACCTCGCCCACCGCGACCGACTCCTCACCGCCGAACACGTCACCGTCATCGGCTCAGGACAGACCGGCGCCGAGATCTTCCTCGACCTCCTCCGCCACCGCCCCCCAGGACGCGAGAAGATCCACTGGCTCGGCCGCACCGAGGCCTTCGCCCCCATGGAGTACTCCAAACTCGGCCTCGAACACTTCACCCCCGACCACACCCGCTACTTCCACGCCCTCCCCGAACCCGTCCGCGACCGCCTCGTCGCCGCCCAATGGCAACTCCACAAAGGCATCGGCGCCGACACCATCGCCGCCATCCACGACGAGCTCTACCACCGCACCCTCCACGGCGGCTGGCCAGAAGCCGTCCTCACCCCTGGCGTCCACGTCCGCACCGCCGGCCGCGTCGCCACCACCAAAGTCGAACTCCACCTCGAACACACCCAACGAGGCACCCGCACCCGCCTCACCACCGACGCCGTCGTCCTCGCCACCGGCTACCGCGACCGCCCCCTCGACCGCATCCTCGCCGGCCTCGACCCCTACCTCCGCCGCGACAACGCCGGCCGCCCCCGCATCGACGACCAGTACAGACTCGTCCTCGACCCCGCCATCACCGGCTCCGGCAGCCACGTCTACGTCCAGAACGCCGAACTCCACACCCACGGCGTCGGCACCCCCGACCTCGGCCTCGTCGCCTGGCGCAGCGCCACCATCCTCAACTCCCTCACCGGCCGGGCCCCTTACCCCCTCCCGACCAGAACCGCCTTCACCACCTTCGGCCTCGAACAACCACTGCCCCAGGTCCCCACCCCCCGCCAGAGCCAGGAACGAGGAAAGGGCCAGCACCAAGTGCTGACCCCTCTCGTGGACGGAATCTGAGGCAACCGCGCCACAGAAGCCGGTGACTAGAACACAGGCGTACCGTCCCGCGTCAACTTCCAGTCCACCGACGCGAACTCCGCCGGATCCAGCACACCCTTCGCCGTCACCCACTCGGAGATCCGCGTCCGGATCTCCGTCGACTCCGACCACAACTCCTGCGCCGACGCCACATGCGGGAACGCCCCACCACCATTGGCCCGGTAGTTGTTCACCGCGAACACGAACTGCTGAGCGTCATCCAGCGCGGCACCGTTGTAAGCCAGGTTCTTGATCCGCGAACCCGCCGCCTGCGCGATGTCGATGTCGTACGTCAACCCCGACACATAGTCGTAGTTGTAGTCCGGCCGGCCACCCGCGTTCGTCAACTTCTCGACATCGACCGTCACATCCGCGGCCGTCTGCACGAAGTACTGCGCCGAGTACTCCAGATACGCCCGCACCTGCGCACCCGTCAGCAACTTCGCGACCAGCGTGTTGTCGTACACATACAGACTCGACAGATCCCGGATCGTCACGTCACCGGCCGGGATCTCCGACGTCCGCGAGAACGGCGACGCCTGCGCGATCACAGGCAACGACGCATACGACGTCCCCACCAGCGCCGCCCGCACCACGTCCTCCTGGACCTTGGTGATCAGATCGATGATCGGGGCGTCCTTGTACCGCGCGTCCACCGTCGTCAACGTGTCCGTCGCCGTCCCGACCACCTGATTGACGTACGCCACGACGACGTCGTGCTCGTCCTTCAGCAGCTTCGTGATCCTTGGGTCGTCCGCGACCGTCTTCGAGTCACGCACCGTCGCCGCCACCGACTCGACGGCCCACTTGCCCTTCGCGAACACCAGCTCGATGTCGAACAGCGACAACCGCTCCGCGTACGCCAGCGGCTCCGACAGCACCACCGTCTTCCCCGTCGCCGTGTTCGTCACCTTCAGCTCGGCGATCTCCGTGTGCGCGTGCCCGACCAGAATCGCGTCGATCCCCGGCACCTGCTGCGCCACCAACGCCGCCGAGTTCTCGACGTACGGCAGCTGATCACCGTACGAAGAAGTCCCCGAAGACCCGGAGTGCGCCGACACCACAACGACATCCGCGCCCATCGAACGCAGCTTCGGCACCCACTTCGCCGCCTGCTCCTCCAGACCCGGGAACGTCAGCTTCCCCTGCACATACGCCTTGTCCCAGATCGCGATACCCGGGTTCGTCAGCCCCAGCACAGCCACCTTGACCGGCGGAGCACCCTGCACCCGGAACGTCTTCATGAAGTACGGAGGAAACGCCGGCTTCAGCGTCTTCGCGTCCAGCGCGTTCGCACCCAGCAGCGGGAAACGGCACTGCGACTCGAACTTGCGCAGCGTCTCGATGCCGTAGTTGAACTCGTGGTTGCCCAGCGCCACCGCGTCGTACCCAATGGCGTTCATCGCCTGCGCCATCGGGTGAACCGGCCCGCCCTTGGCGGTGATCGGGTCCACCTTCGCGTAGTAGTACGTCAGCGGCGTGCCCTGAATCGTGTCGCCCGCGTCGAGCAGCAGCGTGTTGCGACGCCCCTTCTCCTTACGGACCTGTTCCACCAGCGTCGAGATCCGGGCCAGCCCCTGCGCGTTGCCCTTCGCGTCGGAGTACTCCGCGTTCTTGAAGTAGTCCCAGTTGAAGATGTGCCCGTGCAGGTCCGTCGTGCCCATCACGGTCAGGGAGTACCGCTTCACCGGCTTCGAGGGCCTCGCGGGCTTCTTCGCCTCCGCGGCCTGCGCAGCAGGAGCCACGACAGCGCTGGTCAGAGCAACCCCCGCCCCGGTCACAGCGGACTTCGTCAGGAACTTCCGGCGGTTCAACGGCATGTTTCGGGCTCCTCGGGGAATGGTCAACGACGCGCGTAGATTCTGACCCGAGCATGACCGGCCGCAACAGCCCCCGAAGGTTTCGATCTGATGACCGGCAGGGACGGCAACAGGGCCCGCAACCACCCCATGAGTGACAGAGTGGGACGTATGACCTCCACCCCGGAGCACCCCACCGCCGTCCCCTACGGCACCCCCGACGCCCCCCGCATAGCCGTCCGAGGCGAAGCCCACCTCGAAGTCGACCCCGAAATCGCCCGCATCGGCATCACCGTCAGCGCCAGGGGAACAGACCGCCGCACAGCCCTCGACGACCTGACCCGCCGCAACGCCACTGTCCTCGACCTGGTGAAAACATACGGCGACGCGGTAGAACGCCTGGAAACAGGAGCCTTCTCCATCGCTCCGGAACTCACCAAACACGGCAGAGGCGAACGGGTCCGCGCTTACCACGGCCGCGTGCACCTCACCGCCGAACTCACCGACTTCACCGCCCTCGGCGAACTCACCAGCCGCCTCGCCGACCTCGACCTCACCCGCGTAGACGGCCCCTGGTGGGCCCTGCGCCCCGACTCCCCGGCCCACCGCGACGCCCGCCGCCAAGCAGTACGCGAAGCCGTACAACGAGCCCGCGAGTACGCCGAGGCATTGGGGACCTCACTGGCGGCGCTCGTGG
Organism: Streptomyces sp. NPDC000878; assembly: GCF_053599695.1. Taxonomy (NCBI): domain Bacteria; kingdom Bacillati; phylum Actinomycetota; class Actinomycetes; order Kitasatosporales; family Streptomycetaceae; genus Streptomyces; species Streptomyces sp. NPDC000878. Next base: position 26,691 of record NZ_JBSFMT010000022.1, read on the forward strand.
AGCTGGCCGACGTGGGCGCGGAAGCCGCACAGCCCATGGGGTACGAGGCCCAGTCACGCTCCCTGCGCCGCGCCGCCTTCGCCGGAGCCGAGGTTGCGGACGAAGCGGCACCACTCGACCTCGAACCGCAACGGCAACAGGTGTACGCCCAGGTGAACGCCCGCTTCACCATGGTGCCGCCACAGCTGTAAACAGGCTGTTGAAATACTCGGTTGAAACGCTCATCGGATGCTCATCAGAGCAACCCGGCGCACAATTCAACAGTTGTCAATAACCCTTCACGCAAAGGTTGTTGAGTAGTCATGCAGGGCCAATTCCCTACCCACCGGTAAGGCCTACGCTCGAAACATGCGCCGAGCGAAAATCGTCTGTACTTTGGGCCCCGCCACCGACTCGTACGACCAGATCAAGGCACTGGTCGACGCCGGAATGGACGTCGCCCGCTTCAACCTCAGCCACGGCACCTACGCCGACCACGAGGTGCGTTACCAGCACGTCCGCAAGGCAGCCGACGAAACCGGCCGCAGCATCGGCCTCCTCGCCGACCTTCAAGGCCCGAAGATCCGACTCGGCCGCTTCGCCGAAGGCCCCGTACTCCTTGAACGCGGAGACACCTTCACCATCACCGTCGAAGAGGGCGTGGAGGGCGACCGCCAGACCTGTGGGACGACCTACGCCGGCCTCGCCGCCGACGTCACCCCCGGCGAACGCATCCTCGTCGACGACGGCAAGGTCTGCCTCGAAGTCACCGCCGTCGACGGACCCCGTGTCCACACCAGGGTCGTCGAAGGCGGAGTGATCTCCGACCACAAGGGCCTCAACCTCCCCGGCGTAGCGGTGTCCGTCCCCGCCCTCTCCGACAAGGACGAGGCAGACCTGCGCTGGGCGCTGCGCACGGGCTTCGACGTCATCGCGCTGTCCTTCGTCCGCAGCGGACGGGACATCGACGACGTCCACCGGATCATGGACGAGGAACACCGCCGCCTGCCGGTCATCGCGAAGGTGGAGAAGCCGCAGGCGGTCGAGGCGATCGACGACATCGTTGCCGCCTTCGACGGCATCATGGTCGCGCGCGGCGACCTGGGCGTCGAGATGCCGCTGGAGCAGGTCCCGATCGTCCAGAAGCGGGCGATCAAGCTGGCGAAGCGCAACGCCAAGCCGGTGATCGTGGCGACGCAGATGCTGGACTCGATGATCGAGAACTCGCGTCCGACGAGGGCGGAGGCGTCGGATGTCGCGAACGCGGTGATCGACGGCACGGACGCGGTGATGCTGTCCGGCGAGACGAGCGTGGGCAAGTACGCGATCGAGACGGTCCGGACGATGGCGAAGATCGTGGAGGCGGCCGAGGAGGACATCCTGGCCAAGGGCCTCCCGCCCCTGACGGACCGCAACAAGCCCCGTACGCAGGGCGGTGCGGTGGCGCGTGCGGCAGCTGAGATGGGCGACTTCCTCGGCGCGAAGTTCCTGGTGGCGTTCACGCAGAGCGGCGACACGGTGAAGCGGTTGTCGCGCTACAGGTCCCCGATCCCGCTGCTGGCCTTCACTCCCGACCCGGCGACGCGCTCGCAACTGACGCTGACGTGGGGAGTGGAGACGTTCCTGGGCCCGCACGTCGACTCCACGGACGCGATGGTGGACCAGGTGGACGAGCTGTTGCTGAAGTACGGACGCTGCCAGAAGGGCGACGTGGTGGTCATCACGGCTGGCTCCCCGCCCGGCGTCTCGGGCTCGACCAACCTGGTGAGGGTGCACCACATCGGCGAGGACGACAGCCCCAAGTAAGCGTGGAGCGAAGGGCCCCTCCTGGGTGGAGGGGCCCTTTGGGGTTCAGTGCTTGGGGCCTACGTGGGTGTCCATGAGGGCTACGGAGGCTTTGCGGGCGACGGAGATGTTCTGCGCGTTCGCCTGCTTCCAATCGACGCCCACTTTGTCGAGGGTGTCGGTATAGAGCTGCCTGATATCGGGGGAGAGGTTCGTGAAGAAGTACCGGGGGTATTCGTAGCGCTTGCGTTCACCAGTGATGACCTTCTCGGTCCAGTTGGTGATTCGGCAGCCGTCGGAGTGGACGAGGCCCCGGATGAACTCCCATGGGTGCGAGTCGACAATCTCCTGCTGCCAGTTGTCGAGAACGATCCGGCGTTCGTGCTTCTTGCCGGGCCCGTGCTGAGGGAAGAAGCAGGGCCAGTGGGCGCTGTAGCCGACCACGGAAACGTAGCCCTTGGCTTGGACTCGGTACGCGCGCTTTCCCGGGTTGAGCGCTTGGACGGCGGCTTCGCACGCGTCGATCAGACCGGGCCACGCGTCTGCGCACGCGATGCGCAAGTAGTGCCCCGTGCGGGAATGGGCGCTGATGCATCCGTCGCCGAGATACAGGCCGAGAAGGTAGGAGTAGGCGGCGGTGTCTTCGGGATGACTCGGGGCCGACTGGCACCAGGGCTCGCTTGCGAGTGCCAATGTCGTACATGTGGACACCCTGTGCGAGTGATCGCTGCGACACGCAGCAAAAAGCGGATGTTCACCAGAACGGGAACATCCGCTTCTTGAGGGAAACCTTCGAATTGAAGGAAAAGTGCCCCGGGTCGGACTCGAACCGACACTGTATGGGTTTTGAATCCATTGCCTGCTGCCAATTGGGCTACCGGGGCCCAGTGAATCGAAGGTTTGCCTCGACCCGCTGCCCGACTACCTTACCGCAGCTAGGTACGCTCTTGTCAGCAGCACCCCGCCCTGATCAAGGAGCCCCCGTGACCGCCCCCGAGTCGCCCCAGCCCGCAGACGCGCCCGACGACGACAAGTCGCACGTGCCTCCGCTGACGACCCGTGTCGTCATTGCCGAGGACGAGGCGCTCATTCGGCTCGACCTCAAGGAGATGCTCGAAGAAGAGGGCTACACCGTCGTCGGCGAGGCCGGTGACGGTGAGGAGGCCGTGGAGCTTGCCCGTGAGCACCGGCCCGATCTCGTCATCCTCGATGTGAAGATGCCCAAGCTCGACGGCATCTCGGCGGCCGAGAAGATCGCCGAGGAGTCCATCGCCCCGGTACTGATGCTCACCGCCTTCTCGCAGCGCGACCTCGTCGAGCGGGCCCGGGACGCCGGAGCCATGGCGTATCTCGTGAAGCCGTTCAGCAAGAGCGATGTCGTGCCGGCGATCGAGATGGCCGTCTCGCGGTTCAGCGAGCTGCGCCAGCTGGAGAACGAGATCGCGGATCTCACCCAGCGTCTGGAGACCCGCAAGCTGGTCGACCGTGCGAAGTCGGTCCTCCAGACGTCGTACGGCCTGACCGAGCCGGCCGCGTTCCGGTGGATCCAGAAGACGTCGATGGACCGGCGTATGTCCATGCAGCAGGTCGCGGAGGCGGTCATCGCCGATGCCGAGGAGAAGAAGGCCGCCAAGGACTGACGTAGCCACAGACAGGCGTACGAGGAGGCCCGCACCCCCGGCCAGGGGTGCGGGCCTCCTCGTACGTGCTCTCGAAGAACCTAGTCCTCGCCGAGGTACGCCTTGCGTACCGACTCGTCGTGGATGAGGTCCTGGCCGGTGCCGGAGAGGACGATGTTGCCGACCTCCATGACATGGCCCTGGTCGGCCAGTGACAGCGCCGCCTGGGCGTTCTGCTCGACCAGGAGGATCGTCGTGCCCGTGGACTTGAGCTCCAAGATTGTCGCCATGATCTTCTGCATCATGATCGGGGAGAGGCCCATGGAGGGCTCGTCGAGCATGAGGAGCTTGGGCTGGGACATCAGGGCGCGGCCCATGGCGAGCATCTGCTGTTCGCCGCCCGAGAGGGTTCCCGCGGCCTGGCTGCGGCGTTCACCCAGGATGGGGAAGAGGTCGTAGGCGCGCTGGATGTCCTTTTCGATCCCTTCCTTGTCCTTCCTCAGGAACGCTCCGAGCTGGAGGTTCTCGAAGATGCTGAGGCGCGGGAAGATGTGCCGGCCCTCGGGGGAGTGGGCGAGGCCGAGGGAGACGATCTTGTGGGCGGGGACGCCGTTGAGGGGCTTGCCGTCGAACAGGATCTTGCCGGAGGTCGGCTGCAGGAGGCCCGACAGGGTGCGCAGGGTCGTCGTCTTGCCGGCGCCGTTGGTGCCGATGAGGGTGACGACCTGGCCTGCTTCGACGCTGAAGGAGATGCCCTTGACGGCTTCGATCTTGCCGTACGAGACCCTGAGGTCCTCGACTTCGAGGAGTGCGGTCACTGGCCTTCTCCCTTCGTGCTGGTGGTGCTCGCCGCGTCGGCGGCGGCTTCGGCGGCTTCCACCTCTGCGACTTCTGCCTGGCCGGGGTCGCCTTCGAAGGGTTCGCCGAGGTAGGCGGCGATGACGCGTTCGTCGGCCTGGACGACCTCGGAGGTGCCCTCGACGAGCTTTTCGCCCTGGACGAGGACGGCGACGCGGTCGGACAGGTTGAAGACGAAGCGCATGTCGTGCTCGATGAGGAGGACGGCGATGCCCTTGTCACGGATGGCGAAGACCAGGTCCTCGGTCGCCCGCGTCTCCTGGGGGTTCATACCGGCCGTCGGCTCGTCGAGGAGGAGCAGGCCCGGCTCCGACGCCATCGCGCGGGCGATCTCCAGCTTGCGCTGTTCGCCGTACGGGAGGTTGCGGGAGAGGTGGTCGCGCTTGTGGGCGAGGCCGATGAACTCCAGGAGTTCCATGGCCCGTTCCTCGCTGGCCTTCTCCGCCTTCTTGAAGCCGGGGCCGCGCAGGAGGGCGGACCAGAGGCCTTCCTTGGTGCGGGTGTGGCGGCCGACGAGGACGTTCTCCAGGACCGTCATGTTGGCGAACAGACGGATGTTCTGGAACGTACGGGCGATGCCTGCCTGGGTGACCAGGTGGGGCTTCGGGGGGAGGACGGTTCCCTTGTAGGAGACCGTGCCCTCGGTGGGGACGTACAGGCCCGTGAGGCAGTTGAAGAACGTGGTCTTGCCGGCGCCGTTGGGGCCGATGAGGCCGACGATCTCGCCGCTGTTGACCGTGAAGTCGACGGAGCGGACGGCGGTGAGGCCGCCGAAGCGCATGGTGACGTTGCGCGCTTCGAGTACGGGGGTGGGTGTGCTTGTGGTCATGGTGGTTACGCCCCCGCCTTGGTGACGGCCGGATCGTCGGCGAGTGTTTCTGTGTCGGGTACGTCGAGCTGGCCGGTCTCGTGGAATTCGAGCTGGTTGCGGCGGTTGGCGATGATGCCCTCGGGGCGGAAGCGCATGAGGACGATCAGGGCGATGCCGAACGCGAGCAGCGACTTGTCCTGGAGGAAGACGAGCTTCTCGGGCAGGAGGTAGAGCAGGGCCGCGCCGAGGATCGGGCCGGCGACCGTGCCCATGCCGCCGAGGACCACCGCGGCCAGGAGGAACGCCGAGTTGGGGGGCGTCGAGCCGGCGAACTGGTACGGGGTGGGGACCACGCTGTAGGTGACGTGGGCGCTGACGGTGCCGGCGAGGCCGGCGAGGGACGCGCCGAGGGCGAAGGCGATGAGCTTGACGCGGAAGCCGTTGATGCCCATGGCGGTGGCGGCGGTCTCGTCCTCGCGGATGGCGATCCAGGATCGGCCGATGCGCGAGTCGGCGGCGCGGGTGTAGACGAGAACCACGATCGCCATGATCAGGACCATGAGGAGGTAGTAGTTCGCGAACCGGCCGAGGGTGAAGCCGCCGACGTCGTGGGCCTGGCCGAAGTTGAATCCGAAGAAGTCGAGGTCGGGGATGGACGGGATGCCGTTGGGCCCGTTGGTGATGTCGGGTCCTGAGACGCCGTCCATGTTGTTGACGGCGATGCGGAAGATCTCTCCGAAGCCGAGGGTGACGATGGCGAGGTAGTCGCCGCGCAGTCGCAGGGTCGGGGCGCCGATGAGGACGCCGAAGATGAGCGATGCGGCGGCGCCGGAGAGGGCGGCGGCCCAGAAGGGGAACTGGACGCCGGAGAAGCGGGAGAACTCGGAGCCGGAGACGAGGGCGGCGGTGTAGGCGCCGACGCCGAGGAAGGCGACGTATCCGAGGTCGAGGAGGCCGGCGAGGCCGACGACGATGTTGAGACCCAGGGCGACGGTCCCGAAGATCAGGATGTTGACGCCGATGTTGGCGTAGTGGTCGTCGGTCTGGGTGAAGGGGAACGCGATCGCGGCGGCGAAGCCCATGGCGAGCGTGAAGCCGCGGTGGTGGGCGACGAGCCGGGAGAAGCGGTCGGTGAGGCCGGCGGAGTGCAGGGCCCACATGGCGAAGACGACGAGGATGAGGTAGCCGATGAACAGCTCGCCGTACTCGGTGTCGATGCCGTAGGTGAAGACGCCGAGGCCGACGGCGGTGACGGCGGTGATGACCGCGCGCTCGATCCAGGGGGCGAGTGCTCCCGGTGCGGGGACGCGGTCGGGCTTGGCGATGTAGGCGGCCAGGCCCTTGAAGGTGGCGATGACGATGCGGGTGTTGGAGGGGATGCCACCCTTGCGCAGGCCCGCGTCGAAGGCCGCCTTGGCGTTGTGGGTCTCGTCTGCTCCGGCGGGGAGGGCGAAGGCGCCTATGACCGCGAGGAGGGAGGCGACGGCGGCGACGTACGCGCCCGGTTCGAGGTTGACGAGGCCGTCGAGGTTGACGGCGATCGCGATGACGGTGAACCAGGTGGTGCCGAAGGCGCCCAGGGCGGTGAGTACGGCGGGGCCGTTGTTGCCGGCGGGCAGGAGCCAGCCGAGGCCGCGGATGCCGTAGCCGGAGAGGGCGAAGAGGGTGATCAGGATGCCACCGGTGAAGGTGAGCCACTGGAGGCCGCCGGGGTAGCCGGTGATGGTGAGGTCGCCGGGGAACTCGGAGGTCCAGGTCCAGGCGAGGAATGCGGAGGCCGCGGTGGCGATGGCGCCGACGAGGGTGAGGGCGCGGGCCGCGGTGGGCGGCAGCGGGATGAGGCCCGGCTCGGTGGCGGGCGTCGTTTTGGTGAGGTCGGTCAACGTGATCACGCCCTGTCCGCGACGCGTTCGCCGAGCAGGCCTTGTGGCCTGACGAGCAGCACGATGATGAGGAGTGCGAAGGCCCAGACGTTGGACCAGCCCTGGCCGCCGAGCTGCTGCATGCCGGGGATGCCGTCGATGTAGGCGGAGGCGAGGGTTTCTGCGACGCCGAGGACGATGCCGCCCAGCATGGCGCCGTAGATGTTGCCGATGCCGCCGAGGACTGCCGCGGTGAAGGCCTTGAGGCCCATCAGGAAGCCCATGCGGTAGTCGACGTTGCCGTACTTGAGGCCGTAGGCGAGGGCGGCGACCGCGGCGAAGAATCCGCCGATGGCGAAGGCGATGACGATGATGCGGTTGGTGTCGATGCCCATCAGCTGTGCGGTGTCGGGGTCCTGTGCGGTGGCCTGCATGGCGCGGCCGGTGCGGCTGCGGTTGACGAAGAACGCGAGGCCGGACATGCAGACGATGGCGGCAACGACGAGGAAGATGTCGGCGTCCTTGATGGTGACGGAGCCGATGTCGTGGGTGGCGTCGAGGCCGGGGAACGCGCGGGCGCGGTCGGCGTCGGGGTAGAAGTTGCGGACGACCTCCTGGAGGGCCAGGGAGAGGCCGATGGCCGTGATGAGCGGCGCCAGTCGTGGTGCTCCGCGTAGTGGGCGGTAGGCGAACCGTTCCGCTCCGACGGCGATGAGGATGGCGACGATGGCGCCGCCGATCAGCATCAGGGGTACGGCGACGATCATCGCTGTGCCGTCGGGGAGGATGTAGAAGTAGACCGTGAGGGCGCCGAAGGCCCCGGTCATGAAGATCTCGCCGTGCGCGAAGTTGATGAGCTGGACGATGCCGTACACCATCGTGTAGCCGATGGCGATGAGCCCGTACATCGAGCCGAGGAGCAGCCCGTTGGCCAGCTGCTGCGGCAGGGTGTTCACCGCGTGGCCTCCATGTCGCTGGTGGTCGTGTGCACTGGTGCGTGCCGGGTGGGGGTGGGGTGTGACAACGGGCCGCGCGGTGGGGTCCTCCTGCCGCGCGGCCCGTGGTGCGGTGGTGCTGGGCTCGGTTCGGCCGGTCAGCTGGTCACGTTGATGATCGCGGGGATCGTCTGGATGACCGGACCGACCGAGTCCGTGACTACTTGATGTTGGCGGTGCCGGAGTCGACGGCCTTCCACTCGCCGTTGGTGACCTGGTAGACGGTGAGCTGCTTGTTGCCCGTGTCGCCGTACTCGTCGAAGGAGACCTTGCCGGTGATGCCTTCGAAGTCGGACTTCTGGACTTCCTCGACGACCTTGGCGCGCAGGTCGTTGGTGTCGGGCAGCTTGCCGTCGTTGGCGTCCATGACGGCCTTCACGGCCTTGATGATGGCGGTGGTGGCGTCGTAGGAGTAGCCGCCGTAGGCGCCGTAGTCACCCTTGTAGCCCTTGGCCTTGTACTCGGCGACGAAGGCCTTGGCGCCAGGCAGGGTGTCGACGGGGACACCGATGGCGGTGGCGAGGTCGCCTTCGGCGGAGGCGCCGGCGGTCTCGATGTAGGTGCTGGCGTACATGCCGTCGCCGCCGAAGAGCGGGATCTTGACGCCGGCGTCCTTGAGCTGCTTGGTGATCAGCGAGGACTCGTCGTACTGGCCGCCGTAGTAGAGCAGGTCGGCGCCGGAGGTCTTGATCTTGGTGACGAGGGAGCCGAAGTCCTTGTCGCCGGTGTTCACGTGGTCGGTGGCGATCACCGAGCCGCCGAACTTCTTGAACTGGTCGCTGAAGATCTTCGCGAGGCCGGCGCCGTAGGTCTGCTTGTCGTCGACGACGAAGGCCTTCGTCTTCTTGATGCCGCTGTAGGCGTACTCGGCGGCGAAGCTGCCCTGGAGCTCGTCCGTGGTCGCCGTGCGGAAGTACGTCTTGTACGGGCGCTGCTTGTCCGTCTGCCAGTTCTTGCCCTGGGTCAGCTCGGGGTTGGTGTTCGAGGGGGAGATCTCGACCATGTTGGCCGATTCGAACACCTGCTGCATCGACTGGGCGACGCCGGAGTTCAGCGGGCCGACGGCGCCGACGACGGTCTTGTCGCCGACGAGGGCCGTGGCGTTGGACTGGCCGGTGGCGGGCTGGGCCTTGTCGTCGAGGGCCTTGATCTTGAACGTGACGCCCGGGACGAGCTTGTTCTTGTTGGCGTCGTCGACGGCGATCTGGGCGCCGTACTGGATGCCGAGGCCGGTGGTCGAGTTGTCGCCGGACAGGGGCGCGTCGACGCCGATGGTCAGGGTGGTGGTGTCACCGCTGTCGCCGTCACCGCTGTCGTCTCGGGAGCCGCACGCGGTGAGGGTCAGAGCTCCGGTGGTGAGAATGGAGGTGAGTATCACCAAAGAACGCTGTCGCACAATCAGTCCTTTCCGCAGACGTGTCGTCCCTGGGGGATGCGACAGATGCGGCGCTGGTACCGAACTCCCGGTGGAGCGGTGACTGGCCGTGACTCTAAGCCCGGTCTACGCGCGGGGGCATCGGGGTGGGCTGGCTTGTGACTTTCTTGTTATGACGTGCTGGTTGGTATGGCTTGGGGGAGTGGAGTTTCGGACGGTTCGGCTAAATCTGTCCTCCGTCCACATTTTGAGAATGTGCACTTCCAGTTGCCCGTGGGCTTGGCCGCGAGGGCAACGGGTCGCAGGCTGCTCTGAACAGCTGGAAAAGGTCGTCGGGGTAGGCGCCGCCGAAGGCGAAGCTGTGGTGCTGTATTGCGCGCGTGTTACGCAGCGTTACGTCAAGAAATGGTAGGTCTGCGTCGAGGGGGAGGTCCGTGCAGTCGACCACGGATATCTGGACGGTGATCCGACGGGTGGTCCCGGCGTTGACGGTGGTGGTGTCGGTGGGGGAGATGAGGGCGGTGAGGCCGTCGAAGGCGGCGCCGGTGACGCGCACGGTGACGGGCGGTCCGCTGTGTACGGTCACCGCGAACCGGAACAGGCCACTGGCGGGCGCGGAGTCGAAGGTCGCGGCGAGCCCTGTGTAGCGGAACGTGGTGACGTCCGCGGGCCAGGGCATGGGCGTGAGCACGTTCTCCGGGGCGGGCGACGGTTTCGGCGGCAGGAGGACGACGACTCCGGCCGTCGCGGCGGCGAGGGCGGCGACGCCGAGCGCCGCTCTGCGGGCACGCGGGGACAGTGCCTGCCAGCGGTCCGTGAGGCGTGGTGTGTCGGCACCGATGACTTCGTAAGTCTCTTGCGCGTCCGGCGAGTTGACGGGTTCGACGGGGCCGATGCCGGTCATGGTCGCAGCCTCATGGGGGAACGGTAGTGCCTCCGGCAGTGGGGCGGTTGCAGCCCCTGTCTGGTTTCCTTCGCCCCCGCCGCCCCTACTCGTCCCATCCCTGGGGGCTGCCGCCCCCAGACCCCCGCTGTCGGCCTGAACGGCCTCGTCCTCAAACGCCGGACGGGCTGAGTGGGGGTGGGTTGGGAAAGGCTCGCGCTGGACGCGCTCGTCCTCAATCGCCGGACGGGCTGAAATACCTAGGCGTTCGATGACAACCGCGCCCAGCCCACCCTTCTCCCCGCCCACCTGCCCCCGCCGCACTTCAGCGCCGACCCGCATCTCCAGCCCGTCCGGCGTTTGAGGACAAGGCCCGTTCAGGGCCGGAGCGGGGGTTTGGGGGCTGCAGCCCCCGAGGATGGGACGGGTAGGGGCGGCGGGGGCGGAAAACTCCCCCTGGGCCTCAGCCCGCCGTCGCAGGTGCGTCCCGCAGCAGGCATGTCAGACGTGCCGTGCACACCCGCTTGTCGTTCTCGTCCGTGATCACGATCTCGTACGTCGCTGTCGAGCGCCCCCGGTGGACGGGCGTGGCCACGCCCGTGACCAGGCCGGAGCGGGCACCCCGGTGGTGGGTGCAGTTGAGGTCCACGCCGACGGCGATCTTCGTGCTGCCCCCGTGCAGCATGGACCCCACCGACCCGAGCGTCTCGGCCAGCACCGCGGACGCACCCCCGTGCAGCAGCCCGTACGGCTGGGTGTTGCCCTCGACGGGCATCGTGCCGACGACCCGGTCGGCGGACGCCTCCACGATCTGGACGCCCATCCGGTTCCCGAGGTGTCCCGCGGAGAACATGGCGACCACGTCGACACCGAGCGCCGCGTACTCGTCGATGACCTCCTGCGGGAACTTCACGTGCTGCTGCTCACCCATGGACCCGGCTCCGTTCGTCGTGTCGGTACGGCGTCCGTACGCCTACCTCCAGCCGCCTGAGCAAACGCTCAGTCGGTCGCCGATTGTTCCAGACGTACGACGACGGACTTGCTGGCCGGGGTGTTGCTGATGTCCGCGGTGGAGTCCAGCGGGACCAGGACGTTGGTCTCCGGGTAGTAGGCCGCCGCGCAGCCCCGCGCCGTGGGGTAGGCCACGACCCGGAACCCGGGCGCCCGCCGCTCGACGCCGTCCTTCCACTCGCTGACGAGGTCGACGTACGACCCGTCGGCGAGCCCGAGGGCCTGTGCGTCCTCGGGGTTCACCAGGACGACCCGGCGGCCGTTCTTGATGCCCCGGTAGCGGTCGTCCAGGCCGTAGATCGTGGTGTTGTACTGGTCGTGCGAGCGCAGCGTCTGCAGCAGCAGCCGGCCTTCGGGGAGCTTCGGGAACTCGACGGGGGCCGCGGTGAAGTTGGCCTTGCCGGTGGCGGTCGGGAAGCGGCGCTCGTCGCGCGGAGCGTGCGGGAGGGTGAAGCCGGCGGGGTCGGCCACGCGCGCGTTGAAGTCCTCGAAGCCAGGGATCACGCGCGCGATGCGGTCGCGCACCGTGGCGTAGTCCTTCTCGAACTCCTCCCAGGGCGTACGGGACTCCTCGCCCAGGACGCGCCGGGCCAGGCGGCAGACGATGGCCGGTTCGGAGAGCAGGTGCGTGCTCGCCGGTTCCAGGCGGCCCCGGGAGGCGTGCACCATGCCCATGGAGTCCTCGACCGTCACGAACTGCTCGCCGCTGCCCTGGAGGTCGCGCTCGGTACGGCCGAGGGTCGGCAGGATCAGGGCACGCGCGCCCGTGACGACGTGCGAGCGGTTGAGCTTCGTCGACACGTGCACGGTGAGGCTGGCGCGCCGCATGGCGGCCTCGGTGACCTCGGTGTCGGGGGAGGCGGAGACGAAGTTGCCGCCCATGGCGAAGAAGACCTTCGCCTCGCCGTCGCGCAGAGCCTGGATGGCCCGTACGACGTCGTAGCCGTGTTCGCGGGGCGGGGCGAAGCCGAACTCCTTCTCCAGGGCGTCGAGGAAGGCGGGGGCGGGGCGTTCGAAGATGCCCATCGTGCGGTCGCCCTGGACGTTGGAGTGGCCGCGGACCGGACACACGCCGGCGCCGGGGCGGCCGATGTTGCCGCGCAGGAGAAGGAAGTTGACGACCTCGCGGATGGTGGGCACGGAGTGCTTGTGCTGGGTCAGGCCCATCGCCCAGCACACGATGGTGCGTTCGGAGGCGAGGACCATGGAGAGGGCTTTTTCGATCTCCGCGCGCGTGAGGCCGGTCGCGGTGAGGGTCTCGTCCCAGTCGGCGGCGCGGGCCGCGTCGACGAACTCCTCGTAGCCGTGGGTGTGTTCGCCGACGAAGGCCTCGTCGACCGCGCCTTCTGTGTCGAGGATCAGCTTGTTGAGGAGGCGGAAGAGGGCCTGGTCGCCGCCGATGCGGATCTGCAGGAACAGGTCGGTGAGGGCCGCGCCCTTGAGCATGCCCTGGGGGGTCTGCGGGTTCTTGAAGCGTTCGAGGCCCGCCTCGGGCAGCGGGTTGACGCTGATGATCCGCGCGCCGTTCGCCTTCGCCTTCTCCAGGGCCGAGAGCATCCGGGGGTGGTTGGTGCCGGGGTTCTGGCCGGCGACGATGATCAGGTCGGCCTTGTAGAGGTCCTCCAGGAGGACGCTGCCCTTGCCGATGCCGATGGTCTCGGAGAGCGCCGAACCCGACGACTCGTGGCACATGTTGGAGCAGTCGGGGAGGTTGTTCGTGCCCAGTTCGCGGGCGAACAGCTGGTAGAGGAAGGCAGCCTCGTTGCTGGTGCGGCCCGAGGTGTAGAAGAGGGCCTCGTCGGGCGAGCCGAGGGCCTTCAGCTCTTCGGCGACGATGTCGAAGGCACGGTCCCAGGAGACCGGTTCGTAGCGGTCGGCGCCCTGGGGCAGGTACATGGGCTGGGTGAGGCGGCCCTGCTGGCCCAGCCAGTAGCCGCTGCGGCCGGCCAGGTCGGTCACGGTGTGCGCGGCGAAGAACTCCGGGGTGACGCGGCGCAGGGTGGCTTCCTCGGCGACCGCCTTCGCGCCGTTCTCGCAGAACTCCGCGGCGTGCCGGTGCTCGGGCTCGGGCCAGGCGCAGCCCGGGCAGTCGAAGCCGTCCTTCTGGTTGACGCGCAGGAGGGTGAGCGCGGTGCGGCGGACGCCCATCTGCTGCTGGGCGATGCGGAGGGTGTGGCCGATGGCGGGCAGTCCGGCCGCGGCATGCTTCGGGTCGGTGACCTGCGGCGCGTCCTGGACCGGATCACTCTTGGGCGGCTTGCTGGCCATGGCTGAACCCCTTCGCTTGCACGTGTCTCTCCGCCTGCACGTGGTGCGCGTGCGCACGGTTCACCTGTGCGTGTGCCACCTCTTCGATCCTCGCACGCGGCAGTGACAACGGCGGTGTCAGGTCCCGGGCGGCCCGCGTTGTCAGTGGCACGTGGCAGGATCGGGGTCGTGGCAGATTCAGCATCGAAGAAGACCGAGAACACCTCCGGCGCGGGCCGCCCCCGGCTGATGCTCATGGACGGGCATTCGCTGGCGTACCGCGCGTTCTTCGCGCTGCCCGCGGAGAATTTCACGACCGCGACGGGTCAGCCGACGAACGCGATCTACGGCTTCGCGTCGATGCTCGCCAACACGCTGCGCGACGAGGCGCCCACGCACTTCGCGGTGGCGTTCGACGTGTCCCGCAAGACCTGGCGCTCCGAGGAGTTCACGGAGTACAAGGCGAACCGGTCGAAGACCCCGGACGAGTTCAAGGGGCAGGTCGAGCTGATCGGCGAGCTGCTCGACGCGATGCACGCGGAGCGGTTCGCGGTCGACGGTTTCGAGGCCGACGACGTCATCGCGACGCTGACCACACAGGCCGAGGCCGAGGGCTTCGAGGTGCTGATCGTCACCGGCGACCGGGACTCCTTCCAACTGGTCACCGAGAACACGACGGTGCTGTATCCGACGAAGGGTGTCTCGGAGCTGACCCGGTTCACTCCGGAGAAGGTCTTCGAGAAGTACGGGTTGACGCCGGCCCAGTACCCGGACTTCGCGGCGCTGCGCGGCGACCCGTCCGACAACCTGCCCGGTATTCCGGGGGTCGGTGAGAAGACGGCGGCGAAGTGGATCAACCAGTTCGGGTCGTTCGCGGATCTGGTCGAGCGGGTCGAGGAGGTCAAGGGCAAGGCCGGGCAGAACCTGCGCGACCACCTGGACGCCGTCAAGCTCAACCGCCGGCTCACGGAGATGGTCCGGGACGTCGAACTCCCGAAGACGGTCACGGACTTGGAGCGCGCCGCGTACGACCGTACGGCGGTGGCGATGGTCCTGGACACCCTGGAGATCCGGAACCCCTCGCTGCGCGAGCGGCTGCTGGCCGTCGATCCGGGCGCGGAGGAGGCCGACGCGGGCCCGGTCGCCGAGGGCGGTGTCGAGGTGGACGGGACGGTGCTCGGCACGGGCGAGCTGGCCCCCTGGCTGACCGAGCACGGCACGGAGGTGCTCGGCGTCGCCACGGTCGGCACCTGGGCGCTGGGCAGTGGCTCGGTCGCCGAGGTCGCGCTCGCGGCGGCCGGGGGAGCGGCGGCCTGGTTCGACCCGGCGGAGCTGGACCAGGGCGACGAGAACGCGTTCGCGGCCTGGCTGGCCGACGCGGACCGGCCCAAGGTGTTCCACAACGTCAAGAGTGCGATGCGGGTCTTCGCGGAGCACGGCTGGACGGTGGCCGGGGTGAGCATGGACACGGCACTCGCCGCGTACCTGGTCAAGCCGGGTCGCCGTTCCTTCGACCTGGACGCGCTGTCCCTGGAGTACCTCGGCCGTGAGCTGGCGCCCGCCGCGACGGCGGACGGCCAGCTGGCCTTCGGCGCGGACGACGGCGCGGAGGCCGAGTCCCTGATGGTGCAGGCCCGCACGATCGTCGACCTGGGCGAGGCGTTCGGCGAGCGCCTCCAGGAGGTCGGTGCGGCGGATCTGCTGCGGGACATGGAGCTGCCGACGTCGGCGCTGCTGGCCCGGATGGAGCGGCACGGCATCGCGGCGGACCGGGCCCACCTGGAAGCCATGGAGCAGATGTTCGCGGGCGCGGTGCAGCAGGCGGTGAAGGAGGCGCACGCGGCGGCCGGCCACGAGTTCAACCTCGGCTCGCCCAAGCAGCTCCAGGAGGTCCTCTTCGGGGAGCTGGGCCTGCCGAAGACGAAGAAGACCAAGACCGGCTACACGACGGACGCGGACGCCCTGGCGTGGCTGAAGGACCAGACGGAGAACGACCTGCCGGTCATCATGCTCCGCCACCGCGAGCAGGCGAAGCTGCGCGTCACCGTCGAGGGCCTGATCAAGACGATCGCGGCGGACGGCCGTATCCACACGACGTTCAACCAGACGGTGGCGGCGACGGGCCGACTGTCCTCCACGGACCCCAACCTCCAGAACATCCCGGTCCGTACGGACGAGGGCCGGGCCATCCGCCGCGGCTTCGTGGTCGGCGAGGGCTTCGAGTCCCTGATGACCGCGGACTACAGCCAGATCGAACTCCGGGTGATGGCCCACCTGTCGGAGGACGAGGGCCTCCTGGAGGCGTTCACGTCCGGCGAGGACCTGCACACCACGGTCGCCTCCCAGGTGTTCGGCGTGGAGGGTTCCGCGGTGGACGCGGAGATGCGCCGCAAGATCAAGGCGATGTCGTACGGCCTGGCGTACGGCCTGTCGGCCTTCGGCCTGTCCGGGCAGCTGAACATCGACGCGGGCGAGGCACGCGTCCTGATGGACACGTACTTCGAGCGCTTCGGCGGCGTACGGGACTATCTGCGCCGGGCCGTCGACGAGGCGAGGGCGACGGGCTACACGGAGACCCTCTTCGGCCGCCGCCGCTACCTGCCCGACCTGAACAGCGACAACCGTCAGCGCCGTGAGATGGCCGAGCGCATGGCCCTGAACGCCCCGATCCAGGGCACGGCGGCGGACATCGTCAAGATCGCCATGCTGAAGGTGGGCCAGGCACTGGAGGAGGCGGAACTGAAGTCCCGCATGCTGCTCCAGGTCCACGACGAAATCGTCCTGGAGATCGCCCCGGGCGAGCGCGAGGCGACGGAGGAGCTGGTCCGGCGGGAGATGGCTGACGCCGTCCATCTCCGGGCCCCACTGGACGTCTCGGTCGGCTCGGGCCCCGACTGGGAATCGGCGGCACATTAGCTCCGCTGGTTGGGCGGTTCGTTGTCTGCGGCGCCGTCGCGGCTGGTCGCGCAGTTTCCCGCGCCCCTGAAAAGCAGGGGCTGCGCCCCGTGCTTTTCGTCTTTTAGGGGCGCGGGGAACTGCGCGACCAGCCCCCACCGGGCCCGCACCCGACAATGAACCTTCCGACCCCCGGAGGGCCCGTCACTCGCGTGGCCCCCGCGAACACGCCTCCCCAGGGCACGCCCACCAGGATGCGGGCATGGGTATACGCACGCTCATCCGCCGGACGGCCCCCACGCGAACCTCCTCGGTGCAGACATTCGCGGCCGACGCCAGCACCGTCCGCGTTCCCGGCAGCACCCCCGTCACCGCACACCTCACCCCGCGCTCCGGCCGGGCCCGGCACTTCTGGGCCGGCTGGAAACGCCGGTGGCTGCGCCAACCCCTCCGCACCGGTCAGCGGGAACCCGTACGCCCCCCGGCCCGCCCGCCCGCGTGATCGTCCGCGTGCCCTTCTGAACGACCCTCCGCAGGACCCTTCGTACGGCCTTCTGTACGGCGGTGCTGGTCCCCAGGGGCAGGATTCCCTGCCCGCCCCCCGGGCCGCCGGGCCCGCACCCCCGCCGCGTACAGGAGCAGCCCCGGCAGCAGGCCCGCGCCGATTCCGAAGCACAGGGTCGGGATGACCTCCCACGGCTTGGCCGTCGCACCCCAGTGCGCCCACCAGCGCAGCAGCCGCTGTACCGCCCCCACCGCCGCGCAGCCGCCGATCACGGCGCAGGCCAGCCACCGGTCCCGTACCGACAGCAGCGGTACGCCCGTGGGCAGGCCCGCGCCGGTCCGCCGTAGCGCGTAGTACACGAACCCCGCGATGATCACCGCGGCCAGGGCGGAACCGCCGTACTGCAGGTACCAGTACAGAGGGGAGCCGCGCAGTTCGTGGTCGAGGACGGGGAACAGCCGTACGCCCCACCGGTCGTGGTGGGTGAACGCGTCCCAGACGACATGGGTGAGGGCGCCGAGGGCGGCCGAGGCGTACCACCGGAGGAACAGGGACGGGGTCACCCGCGCGCGGGGGGTGCCGCAGCGCAGCAGGGTCGCCGTCGGGCCCTGGTGGGCGCGGGGCAGCAGGGCCACCAGGGGCTCGCGCAGGAACAGCCACAGGCCCACCAGTGCCCAGGCGATGGCCACGTCGATGGTGAAGACGCCCGGGAAGGAGTGGGTGACGGTGCCGAACTGCATGGCCTCGGGCAGGACGCTCGCCGCGAAGTAGGTCAGGTCGGGGGAGAAGGAGCCGGCGACGAGTACCGCCGGTACCAGTCGGCCGCGTCCGGTTCCATCGGCGCGTACGGCGGGCAGTACGGCCGCCGCATGGCTGAGAGTGAACGGCAAGTGGGCTCCCTGGAGCGGATGTTGACGAGGGGCGAACCACCCCGATGATCACCGGCGTCCAGTATGCGGGACGGCCGTACGCTGCGGCGGGCGGTGGAAGGACGGTCGGAGAGGTGAGTGAAATGCCGCGTGCGGGCCACCCGGGCCTGCGGAACGCGGCACAATCACAGGTGGCCAATCGGTGAATAACGGGCACGAACGGGTGTCCGTGCAATGCAAGTTGTCGTAGGGTCGCCTGGGTCGGCCTGCTGGGGAGCATGGTCGAACACCGAGGCGCAATGAAGGCGTAACACGCGAACAAGGCGCGAAAACGGGCGAAATGGCCGGTTTGCAAGGCTGACCGAGGCCGGTCGGGACTGATCTGGATCGATCGGAACCGGGCGGAAACAGGCGGAACAGGGCGACTTGTCGCCCACGGGAGGGGTTCTCTGTATGGCGGCGTACATCGGCAGGAGGCTCCGCAAGGGAGCGGCGACCACCGCTGTGGCCGCGCTCGCGGTCGCGGCTCTGTCCGCGTCCCAGGCTCCGGGGGCGGTGGTCGACGACCAGGGCAGACAGACCGCCAGTGACTCCCAGCCCACGCCCGACGCGACGGCCGACGACAGCGCGAGCGCGACCGGCAACTCGCCGTACTACACGGACCTTCCGCCCCTGAACAGCCCGAACCCCAGTCCCAGCCCGTCGCAGTCGTCGACCATAGGCACGCCGGTGTCGCGCGGCGAGGCCGAGGCCGGTATTCCCGCGACCGTCCTCGACGCCTACAAGAAGGCCGAGGCGGCGCTGGGCACGGCCAAGCCCCAGTGCAACCTGCCCTGGCAGCTCCTCGCGGCCATCGGCAAGGTCGAGTCCGGTCAGGCCCGCGGTGGCCAGGTCGACGCGAACGGCACCACGACCAGCCCGATCCTCGGCCCACAGCTCGACGGCAACGGCTTCGCGCTCATCAGGGACACCGACAACGGCGCGTACGACGGCAACAGCAGCTACGACAGCGCCGTCGGGCCCATGCAGTTCATTCCGTCCACCTGGGCGTGGGCGGGCCGCGACGGCAACGCCGACGGCAAGGAAGACCCCAACAACATCTACGACGCGGCCCTCGCCGCCGGCCACTACCTGTGCCGGTACGGCTGGGACCTGTCGACGCAGGCCGACCTGAACCGCGCGATCCTCAGCTACAACAACTCGACGGACTATCTGAACCTCGTCCTGTCGTGGCTGGAGTACTACCGCAAGGGCACCCACGAGGTCCCGGACGGCACGGGCACGGTGCCCGTCAACCGCAGCGACGACAACTCCGGGTCGAGTGCCACGCCGTCGCCGAGCACGACGACGCCGAGCACCGGCCCGAGCACACCGGGGACGAGCACCCCGGCCCCGCCGAAGCCGGAAAAGCCCACCGTGCCGACCCCGACCCCCGTGCCCACGCCCACCGACACGGTGCACCACCTGGAGGACGCGGGTACCGCCAAGCTCACCGCGACGGCGGGCGACGCGTTCACCAAGAAGATCAGCACGCGCGCGGAGACCTCGGCCGGCAAGGCCGTCGGCAAGGTCAGGATCCGTTTCACGATCGTCGGCGACACCGACACCACCTTCACCGGCGGCGAGAGCGTCGCCACGGTCGTCACCAACGGTGTGGGAGTCGCGGTCGCGCCCGCACTCAAGGCGGGCGAGAAGGCGGGCGACTTCACGGTCCGCGCGGTCGTCGTCGGCCGTACGGTCAGCGCCCTCGACTACTCGGCCACCGTCACCGCCCGCGCCGCCGACACCCTCGCCCGCACCAGCACCACCGCGCTCACCTGCGTGGCGGGCGGCGAGTTCGCCGACCAGGTCGAGGTGAAGGCGACGTACGACAGCGCCGTCGCGGACGGCGTCGCGGCCACCGCCACCCTGATCACCTCGGCCACCGACGCGACCGTCAACGACAAGGGCCCCTACTTCAAGGACGCGGACGGCAACACGGTCCGCACCCTCACGGGCCTCGAAACGGACGCCAACGGCCTGCTCAAGCTGCCGAAGCTGTACGCGGACGACACCGCGGGCACGTTCCTGCTCCGCATCACCACCACAGGCGGCGCCACCCTGACGGTCGAACTGACCGTGACGGCGGCACCCACTCCCACGGAATCGACGACCCCCACGGAATCGGCCACCCCCACGGAATCGGCCACCCCGACGGAGTCGGCCAGCCCGTCGGCCTCCGCCTCCCCGAGCGCGTAAGCAGCCGTACTCGGTTAGTTCTCGTTCGTTCGTACGCATTCATACGGACGAAAGCGGCACCCCGTTCATGGCGAGGGGTGCCGCTTTCGTGTGCGCGAGTTGTTCTCATCTCGGCCGCCCGTTGCTACGGTGCCCGACCTGACACCCCATCAGCTCACCGTCGGCAGCCGGGGAGGCCCCTTATGCGTGCTCTGATCGCCGCGGCGGCCGGTCTCGCCGTCGCGTTCGCGCTCGTCCTCACGATCACGGCCGTGGGCGCACCGACGGATACGACGTCCCCGAAGCCGATGCTGACCACGGTTCCGTCACACCCGTAGCCGCCGTACCTCTCCGGGAGGGAGGCCGAGATGCGCCGCAAGTCCGGCCTGGTCCTGCTCGCCCTCGCCGTGTTCTTCGCGGCGCTGTCCCCGCTGCTGCGCTGGTACGCCTTCCCGCGCCTGGCCAAGGTCCCGGCGAACCAGTACCAGGACATGGTGCTGGAGGCGAAGGACGCGACCCTGCTCGACTACGACTCGTTCAAGGCCAAGAAGGTCTCCAAGGTCACCATCGTGCAGACCCTCAAGGGCAACGTCGAGGCCTCGGAGGCGATCGAGCGGACGGCGGGACGGGACGTGGTCGTCTGGGACGGCCTCTCCTATGTCCAGGGGCCCGACGGGAAGATGGTCTCGAAGATCCCCGAGCGCTACATCTTCGACGCGCACACCCAGGAACCGGTCCACGCCACCGGCGAGACGGTCGACGGCGACCCGGTGAAACGGGAGGGCATCGAGTTCAAGTGGCCCTTCCTGGTGGAGAAGCGGGACTACGAGTACTTCGACGCACAGGCGCGCGTGACGGCCCCCATTCACTACAAGGGCACCCGGGACTTCCGTGGCGTCTCGGTCTACTACTTCGAACAGACCATCCCCTGGACGAAGGTTCCGTTCCCCAAGTCCATGCCGGTCAAGGGCATCACGCCCGAGGATGTCGCCGCGACCGGAACGACCCGCTGGTACACCACGGTCCGCAAGTTCTGGGTGGAGCCGGTCACCGGGGCACCCGTCTACGGCGAGGAGATCCACCAGGAGGAACTGCGCGGAGGCACCCTCCTAGGGGGGCGCGAAAAGGTGACGGCCTTCGCCGGGCACGTGAAGATGCGCGAGGACTACATCAGGTCGACGGTCGACCTGGTCAAGTCCCAGCGCACACTCGTCCTCCTGATGACGTCGTACCTGCCCTGGGGCTTCCTCTCCCTGGGTGTGCTCCTGCTGGCCCTAGCCCTCTACCTGGAGGCGCGCGGCCGAAGGCCCGCCGACCCCGCCCCCACGAAAACCTCCGCCCCCGAGCCGGTCACCGCCTGAGCCGCGCGTTCGTGTGCCGGGTCGGCTCGGCGGTCGCAGGGTCCTCGGGCCACGGATGCTTCGGATACCGCCCGCGCAACTCCGCACGCACACCCTTGTAGCCGTCCTTCCAGAAGGACGCGAGGTCGGCGGTGACGGCGGCGGGCCGCCCGGCGGGCGACAGCAGATGGACGACAACCGGCACGCCGGCGACGGCGGGTGACTCCCGCAGCCCGAACATCTCCTGCAACTTCACGGCGAGCACGGGCCGTTCGGGATCGGAGTAGTCGATCCGAATCCTGGACCCGCTCGGCACCGCCAACCGCTCGGGCGCCAACTCGTCGAGCCGCCCGGCCACCCCGGAAGCCCAAGGCAACAACCGATTGAGCGCCTGCCCGGCCTCGATCCGCCCCAGGTCTGCCCGCCGCCGCGCCCGGCTCAGCTCGGGCTCCAACCACTCGTCCACGCGCGCGTGGAGGGCGTTTTCGGAAACGTCGGGCCAGGGAGCCCCCAGATGCAGCCGAAGAAAGGCCAGCCGCTGCCGCAGCACCCCAGCGTCCGCAGACCACCGCAGCAACCCGAACCCGTCCTGCCGCAGCCCCTCAAGCAGGGCATCGCGTACGAGGACGGGGTCGGGGTTCCGCAGCGGACGCACCGCCAACTCCACCGCCCCGAGCTGCTCGACCCGCCGGGCCACCACGTCCCCGTCGGCCCAATGGACCTCCTCGCCCGTGGCGTACAGGGCGCCGGCCGCCGACCGAGCGGTGTCCTCGTCGATACCGACGGCAAGCCGCACACGCGCGTGCCCGGCCCCGACCGGCCGGTCCGCCACAGCGACCGCGATCCAGGGGGCACCCCGCAGCGCCGAACCATCACCGACCTCCGCCCGGGTACCGGACACCATCAGATACGACCCGCCCTGAGCCCGGGCGACCCGCTCGGGAAACGCGAGCGCGACAACCAGCCCGACGGCCCGGTCGTCCCCGGTGGCGAGGGTCGGCCCGTGGGGTGCCGGGTCCGGTGCTGCCGAGCGCAGGCGGCGGGACTCCGTGCGCCAGCGGGTCGCGTAGGCGTCGTTGGCGCGGCGGGCCGTGCGCCAGGCCGTCGCGAGGTCGTCGCCGTACTCCCGTGGTGGCTCCTCGCTCAGCAGTGCGACCACCTCGGCGGCCCGGGCCGAGCCCACCTCGGGCGCCGCGTCCAGGAGGGCACGGGCCAGTCGGGGGTGCAGGCCGAGGCGGGACATGCGGACGCCCCGGTCCGTGGCCCGGCCGGTGGCGTCCACCGCGCCGATCGCCGTCAGTACCGACCGCGCCGCCGCCATCGCGCCGCCCGGCGGCGGGTCCAGCAGGGCCAGCCCGGAGGCGTCAGGATCTCCCCAGCAGGCCGCCTGAAGGGCGAACGCCGTCAGATCGGCCACCTTGATCTCCGGCGACGGAAAACGCGCCAGGCGGGCGTCCTCGGCCTCCGCCCAGCAGCGGTACACCGCCCCCGGCCCCTCACGCCCGGCCCGCCCCGCCCGCTGCCGCCCGGCCGCCTGCGAGGCCCGCACCGTCGCCAGCGCGCTCAGTCCGCGCGCGTGGTCCACCCTCGGTTCCCGCGCCAGCCCCGAGTCGACGACCACGCGCACCCCGGGAACCGTCAGCGACGACTCCGCCACGGACGTCGCCAGCACCACCCGGCGGCTCGCCCCGCCCGACAGCACCGCGTCCTGCACCGCCGCCGGTGCCCGCCCGTGCACCTGGAGCACCTCGACCGCGGACCCAAGGTCCCGCAACTGCCCTGCCACGCGCGCGATCTCACCGACTCCGGGCAGGAAACACAGCACGTCCCCCGCCCGCTCGGCCAGCGCCCGCCGCACCACCGACGCCACATGCGTCAGCAGCGCCGGGTCGACACGCATCCCGTGCGGCGGCCGTACGGGACGTACCGGCGGCGCCCACACCACCTCCACCGGGTACGACACCCCCGCCGCCTCGACCACCGGCGCCCCGCCCAGCAGCCCCGCCCAGCCCTCGGCGTCGGTCGTCGCCGACGCCGCCACCAGCCGCAGTTCGGGGCGCAGCGCAGCCCGTACGTCGACCAGGAACGCCGCCGTCGTGTCCGCGTCCAGGTGCCGTTCGTGGCACTCGTCGAGCACGACCACGTCGACGCCGGGCAACTCCTGGTCCCGCTGCAGCCGTTGCAGCAGCACACCGGTCGTGACGACCTCCACGCGCGTGTGCCGCCCGACCACCCGCTCCCCGCGCACGGTGTACCCGACGCTCGCGCCGACCTGTTCGCCCAGCAGCCACGCCATCCGCCGTGCCGCCGCCCGCGCGGCGATCCGCCTCGGCTCGGCGACCACGACCCGCCGCACCGGCCCGCCGTCCTCCAGCAGCCCCGCCAGGGCCAGTGGCACCAGCGTCGTCTTACCGGTGCCGGGCGGCGCCACGAGGACGGCGGTGCCGTGCGCGTCGAGCGCGTCGGTCAGGCCGGGCAGGGCACCGCGTACGGGCAGGACGTCCAGGGCGTCGTAACGGATCACGTCCCCCAGTGTCGTACGTCCATGGAAAACGCCCTCCACGCGTGCGTGGAGGGCGTTTTCTCAAGTTCTCAAGCCGGCCGTCTCAGTCGCGCTCGCAGACGAAGATCGCCGTCCCCGGGACGAGGCTGCCGCGCAGCGGGGACCAGCCGCCCCACTCGGACGTGTTCCAGGACGGCCACTCCGGCTCGACCAGGTCCACCAGGCGGAAGCCGCCCGCCACGACGTCCCGGACGCGGTCGCCGACCGTCCTGTGGTGCTCGACGTACACCGCGTTGCCGTCGTCGTCCTGCTCGACGTACGGCGTGCGGTCGAAGTACGAACCCGAGACGGACAGGCCCTCCGGGCCGGGCTCGTCCGGGAACGCCCAGCGCAGCGGGTGCGTCACCGAGAAGACGAACCGCCCGCCCGAGCGCAGCACTCGGCGCACCTCGCGCAGCACCAGCACCGGATCGGCGACGAAGGGCATCGCCCCGTACGCCGAGCACACCAGGTCGAAGGAGCCGTCCGCGAAGGGCAGGGCGCCCGCGTCGGCCTCCACCAAGGGGATGCCGCCGCCGATCCGCAGGGCGTGCTGGAGCTGGCGGTGGGAGAGGTCCAGGGCCACCGGACGGGCGCCCTGGGCGGCCAGCCAGCGGGAGCACTGGGCCGCGCCGGCGCCGATCTCCAGGACGTCCTTGCCCTTGAGGTCCTCGGCCGGACCGAGCAGCTCCGCCTCCACCTCGTCGAGGCCCTCGGGGCACCAGACGAAGCGGTCGTCGCCGAGGAAGGTGCCGTGCTCGTTCTGGTAGTCGTCCGCGTTCCGGTCCCACCAGCCCCGGTTGGCCCGGGAGCTTTCGGTGACTCCGGCCGCACGCCGGGTGGCCTCGGGCTCGGACGATTCGGGCTCTTGGATGATCGGCTCCCTCGTATTAGTCTGCGGGTCTTCCGTCCGACCTGTGCCGGCGGTCGTCACGAATGGGGCGTCTACGCGCCCGCGTGGCCTCCTGGGACACGTCTTGTGCCGGGTATGCGGCGATCCGCCCCGGGTGTGCGCCTTCGCGCATTGACCCTGCCCGGCTGCCCCCGTATGCTACAAGTTGCGCTGCGGGCCTGCGCACCTCAGACGTAGCAGGTTGCGCTCGCATCTGTATGTATGTCCCCTCGGTTGTCGAGGCGCCACCGGATCTTCGGGTCCTGGTGTGGCGCTTCCTTGGCTGTCCGGCCTTCTGCAGAGCGAAACGGGCTCCCGGCGTAAGCAGTACCTACGACTCTCTGTCCGTACCGGAGCCCTTTCCCACATGACGAGCAGCACCGAGATCACCGCCACCACTCCGCAGGTTGCGGTCAACGACATCGGTGACGAGGAAGCATTCCTCGCCGCTATCGACGAGACGATCAAGTACTTCAACGATGGCGACATCGTCGACGGCGTCATCGTCAAGGTTGACCGGGACGAGGTTCTCCTCGACATCGGTTACAAGACCGAAGGTGTCATCCCGAGCCGCGAGCTCTCGATCAAGCACGACGTCGACCCGAACGAGGTCGTCAAGGTCGGCGACGAGATCGAAGCCCTTGTTCTCCAGAAGGAGGACAAGGAAGGCCGCCTGATCCTCTCGAAGAAGCGCGCCCAGTACGAGCGCGCCTGGGGCACCATCGAGAAGATCAAGGAAGAGGACGGCATCGTCACCGGCACCGTCATCGAGGTCGTCAAGGGTGGTCTCATCCTCGACATCGGCCTCCGTGGCTTCCTGCCGGCCTCCCTCGTCGAGATGCGCCGTGTCCGCGACCTCCAGCCCTACGTGGGCAAGGAGCTCGAGGCGAAGATCATCGAGCTGGACAAGAACCGCAACAACGTGGTCCTGTCCCGCCGCGCCTGGCTCGAGCAGACCCAGTCCGAGGTGCGCCAGACGTTCCTCACGACCCTGCAGAAGGGTCAGGTCCGCTCCGGCGTGGTCTCCTCGATCGTCAACTTCGGTGCCTTCGTGGACCTGGGTGGCGTCGACGGTCTCGTGCACGTCTCCGAGCTGTCCTGGAAGCACATCGACCACCCCTCCGAGGTTGTCGAGGTCGGCCAGGAAGTCACTGTCGAGGTCCTCGACGTCGACATGGACCGTGAGCGTGTCTCCCTGTCGCTGAAGGCGACGCAGGAAGACCCGTGGCAGCAGTTCGCCCGGACCCACCAGATCGGTCAGGTCGTCCCGGGTAAGGTCACGAAGCTCGTTCCGTTCGGTGCGTTCGTCCGCGTGGACGAGGGCATCGAGGGTCTGGTCCACATCTCCGAGCTGGCCGAGCGCCACGTGGAGATCCCGGAGCAGGTCGTCCAGGTCAACGACGAGATCTTCGTCAAGGTCATCGACATCGACCTTGAGCGCCGTCGCATCAGCCTCTCGCTGAAGCAGGCCAACGAGTCCTTCGGCGCCGACCCGGCCTCGGTCGAGTTCGACCCGACGCTCTACGGCAT
This sequence comes from Streptomyces sp. NPDC000878, assembly GCF_053599695.1. Classification (NCBI taxonomy): domain Bacteria; kingdom Bacillati; phylum Actinomycetota; class Actinomycetes; order Kitasatosporales; family Streptomycetaceae; genus Streptomyces; species Streptomyces sp. NPDC000878. The sequence goes on from NZ_JBSFMT010000022.1 coordinate 52,906, forward strand.
GGCCGCGTCGTACGACGACCAGGGCAACTACATCTACCCCGAGGGCTTCGACCCCGAGACCAACGACTGGCTCGAGGGCTTCGAGTCTCAGCGCGAGGTGTGGGAGAACCAGTACGCCGAGGCGCAGCAGCGCTTCGAGCAGCACCAGGCTCAGGTCATCAAGTCCCGCGAGGCGGACGCCCAGGCCGAGGCCGAGGGTGTCACCACCCCGGGTGCGGCTCCGGCTGCCTCCGGTGGCGGCGGCTCGTACTCCTCGGAGTCGGACGACACGTCTGGCGCCCTGGCGTCGGACGAGGCGCTGGCCGCTCTGCGCGAGAAGCTGGCCGGTGGTCAGAGCTGACGCTCGCCTCTGAAGCCGAGGCTTAGTCGGTAGCTGAGGGGCCGTACCTTTCGAGGTACGGCCCCTCAGTCGTTTTTTGGGCTGTCGGCTGCCGGTTGTCGTTCGGCTGCGGGCCCGCTGTGGCTGGTCGCGCAGTTCCCCGCGCCCCTTAAGGGGGTTGTCCTTGCCGTCTTGCAGAAACGTGGGGGATACAGCAGCAACTGACGGGCCGTAACCGGCCGTTGGGAGGCTTCGCCGGTCATTCGTGGTCGGGACAAAGGGGAGCCGAGGACATGACGCAGTCTCAGAGTGGTTCTGGCGGTAGTCGCCGTGCGTTTCTGCGCAACGTGGGTCTCAGCGGGGGCGCCGGGGCGATGTTCGCCACCATGGGGGCCCTTGGCCTCGCGCCCACCGCGCAGGCCGCCCAGCGTGAGCAGTCCTTCCAGGCGCTCAGGCCCGGCGACTTCACGCTCACCGGGCGAGCCGCCGCCAAGGTCGTCATCGTGGGCGGTGGCATCGCGGGGCTGGCCGCCGCGTACGAACTGGGCAAGGCCGGCTACGACTGTACGGTCCTGGAGGCCAGGGACCGCACCGGTGGACGCAACTTCACCGTCCGGGGCGGTGACTCGACCACAGACCTCGACGGCAACCGGCAGACGGCCCGGTTCGCCGACGGCCACTACATGAACGCCGGACCCGCCCGCCTCCCGCAGTGGATGGTCACCCTCGACTACTGCCGCGAACTCGGCGTCCCCGTGGAGGTGTTCACCAACGTCAACGCGGACGCCTACCTCTACAACGAGTCGGCCGGCATGACCGCGCCGGTGCGCTACCGCACGGCCAAGGCCGATGTGTACGGCTACGTCTCGGAGTTGCTCGCCAAGGCCACCGACAGGGGTGCCCTCGACGAGGAGTTGACGGCCGCCGACCGGGAACGGCTCGTGGAGTTCCTCAAGGACTACGGGGAACTCGGCGACACCCTGAAGTACGAGGGCGGCGAGCGCCGCGGATACACGACCGTTCCCGGCGCCGCGGGCACCCCCGGTGTGCTGCTCGGCGACGTCCCGACCGCCTCCGAGGTGTTCGCCAGCGGCGTCGGGCGCTACTTCTCCTTCGAGTTCGGCTTCGACCAGGCCATGCTGATGTTCCAGCCGGTGGGCGGCATGGACCAGATTCCCAAGGCGCTCACCAGGGCGATCGGCGCCCACCGCGTCCGTACCGGAGCGGTCGTCTCGAAAATCGCCGACACCGGGAGCGGTGTTTCCGTCACCTACACCCAGGGCAGCCGTACCAGGGTGGTCAACGCCGACTACTGCATAGGTGCCCTGCCGCCGAACATCCTCGCGAAGATCCCGCACAACCTCGGCTCCGGAGTGCAGTCCGCCCTGGAGGCGATCACTCCGTCGTCCGCCGCCAAGATCGGCCTGGAGTACCGGTCCCGCTGGTGGGAGCTGGACCACCGGATCTACGGCGGCATCACCGAGACCGACCAGGACGTCGTGCACATCTGGCACCCGTCGAACGGCTACCACGGGGAGCGAGGCATCGTCATCGGCTACTACAACTACGGCACCGACGCCGACTCGTACGCGCGACTCACCCCCAAGGAGCGCGAGAAGCGGGCGGTGGCCGTCGGCGTGAAGATCTACGGCGACAAGTACCGCACCGAACTGGCGTCCTCCTTCTCCCACCACTGGCGTCAGACGCCCCACCTGGAGGCGGCCTGGCACTCCACCCCCGGCGGGCCCGACGACGCCCGCTACAAGCCGCTCAACGAGCCCACCGGGCGCGTGTACTTCGCCGGTGACTGGCTCAGCTACACCGACGCCTGGCAGCATGGCGCGTTCACGTCCGCCCGCAAGGCCGTGACCGCGCTCCACGCGCGCGTGCTGTCCTCCTGACGCACCGCGGGCGCGTCGTGGACGGGTAAGTCGTACCTGTGAGCGGGGTGCGGGCGGGAATGCCCGCGCCCCGTGCCACGTTGTGCAGTACGAACACGAGGAGGAGCGGTCACTGTGCTTGATCCGCAGGGTTTGTACGCATGGGAGCCGAAGGGCCTGGCTGTCGTCGACATGGCGTTGGCGCAGGAGTCGGCCGGTCTTGTCATGCTCTACCACTTCGACGGATACATCGACGCGGGCGAGACCGGCGACCAGATCGTCGACCGGCTGCTCGACACACTGCCCCACCAGGTGGTGGCCCGCTTCGACCACGACCGGCTCGTGGACTACCGCGCCCGTCGCCCGTTGCTGACGTTCAAGCGCGACCGCTGGACCGACTACGAGGTCCCCACGCTCGATGTGCGGCTCGTCCAGGACGCCACCGGGGCGCCCTTCCTGCTGCTCTCCGGACCCGAGCCGGACGTCGAGTGGGAGCGCTTCTCCGCGGCCGTCCAGCAGATCGTCGAGCGCCTCGGCGTCCGGCTGTCCGTGAACTTCCACGGCATCCCCATGGGCGTGCCGCACACCCGCCCCGTGGGCCTCACCCCGCACGGCAACCGCAACGAACTGGTGCCGGGCCACCGCAGCCCCTTCGAGGAGGCGCAGGTCCCCGGCAGCGCCGAGTCGCTCGTCGAGTACCGCCTCATGGAGGCCGGTCACGACGTCCTGGGCGTCGCCGCGCACGTCCCGCACTACATCGCCCGCTCCGCGTATCCGGACGCCGCCCTGACCGTCCTGGAGGCCATCACGGCGGCCACCGGCCTGGTCCTGCCCGGCATCGCGCACACGCTGCGCACGGACGCCCACCGCACCCAGACGGAGATCGACCGCCAGATCCAGGAGGGCGACGAGGACCTCGTGGCCCTCGTCCAGGGTCTTGAGCACCAGTACGACGCTGCTGCGGGCGCCGAGAGCCGGGGCAACATGCTCGCCGAACCGGTCGACATTCCGTCCGCCGACGAGATCGGGCTGGAGTTCGAGCGCTTCCTCGCGGAGCGGGAGGGCGAGGGCTGAGCCCTCGCCGGTGCCCTGTCGGGGACGCTGTCAGTGGCAGGCCCTAGGGTCTGTCCGGCGGATCAGGTCGGGGGAAAGCAGCGGCTCCTTGTCGGCTCACGTGAGCGGGGCTTGGTGCGTGCAGCTGCAAGGCGGAGGAGGGCGGCGAAGCGGAGCTTCGGCAACCGACGACAACGCCGCAGATGTGCGTGCCAAGCCCCGCGTCCCCGGCATGATCCGCCGGACAGGCCCTAAGCTGCCGGGCATGCTGACAGTGGGCCTGACCGGCGGCATCGGGGCCGGCAAGAGCGAGGTGTCGCGGCTGCTCGTCGCGCGGGGCGCCGTCCTGATCGACGCGGACCGCATCGCGCGCGAGGTCGTCGCGCCGGGAACCGCGGGCCTCGCGGCGGTCGTCGACGCCTTCGGTCCGGAGGTGCTCGCCGAGAACGGCGGCCTGGACCGGCCCAAGCTGGGCTCGATCGTCTTCGCCGACCCCGAGAAGCTCGCCCTGCTGAACTCGATCGTGCACCCCTTGGTGGGTGCCCGCTCCCGCGCCCTCGAAGCCGCCGCGGCTAAGGACGCCGTCGTGATCCACGACGTACCGCTGCTCGCGGAGAACGGCCTCAAGTCGCTGTACGACCTGGTGATCGTCGTCGACGCGAGCCCCGAGACCCAGCTCGACCGGCTGATCCGGCTGCGCGGAATGACGGAACACGACGCACGCGCGCGCATGGCCGCCCAGGCCACCCGCGAGAAACGCCTGGAGATCGCGGACGTCGTCATCGACAACGACGTACCCCTGGCAGAGCTGGAACAGCGCGTAACGGATGTATGGGCCGATCTCGTACGCAGAGCGCGGGCGTCCCAGGAATAGCGTTGCCGTGTCCGGGCGTTGAACCGCCGTAGTGAGGGAAGGACTCAGCCGTGCCCGAGACCAGCGGATGGACCGGACGAACTCCGGAGACGCATGTCATCGACTTCCGCGCGGCAGAGCGACTGCTCGCCGCGCGTGATCCCCGTGGCGCGGTGAAACTGCTCGACCCCGTGATCGCCGCCCACCCCGAGAACACGGCCGCCCGGCTGCTGCGCGCGCGTGCGTTCTTCGCCGCCGCCCAACTGCGCCCCGCCGAGCTGGAGTTCACGATCGTCCTGGAGCGCGAGCCGGACAACGCGTTCGCGCACTACGCGCTCGCCCGCACCTACGAGCGCCAGAGCCGCCCCGAGCAGGCCAAGCGCCACTTCCGGCTGGCGGCGGCGCTCGACCCGAACCCGCGCTACCTGGAAGCGGCCCGCTTCGACGACTCGCCGTCCTGAGGGTCCGCGCGCGCGTGCGGGTTCACGGGCCGCGCTGTTCCGGCGGCCGGTACGGCGGGATGTCGGGGCCCGGCTGGTAGTGCGGGCCCTGCCGGATGTGCCGGAGGATCATGGCCAGGTCGACAGTGACGACCAGCCACAGGACACCGCAGGCAGCCGCCCACCCTGGGCGTCCGGCGAGCACGAACGCGACCGTCCCCACGACCGCCCAGACCAGCCCCCACACGCTCAGCCAGAGACGCGCCCGCAGAGCACTGCGCGCTGTCGTCGGCTCACTGCCTGTACGCATCGGGACCACTGCTCCTTCCTGCAACGTACTCTTCGCTCCGGACGTTCACCAAGGGCCGTCGGACGAGCCGCCGGCCGCCGAAAACGACCGGGGGAACCACACCGTGCTGCCGGACGCCGACGACCTTCCCGAGATCCTGCTCGACCTGGCCGTACCCCATGAGGACATCAACGAACTGATCGCACTGCGACGCCCGTTGACCCACGACTCCGGCGCGATGCGGCTCCTGGAGGAGTGCGTCGAAGGGCTTGTGCGGGACATGGGGGAGATCGGCGGGGCGGCGCCCTGGCCCGGCGACCGGATCACGGAACAGCTCACTGGGCAGGCGGACGAACAGGCGGATGGGCGTGGGAGTGGGGAGCCGGGGGCTCTCGGGCGGTACTTCGCGGTGTACGTGTTCCTCGCGGCGCTTCCGTATGTACGGGCCCACCACCACGCGCTCGGGGTGCCGCCCGAGGTGTCCCGCCGTACGCTCGCCGACCTCGGGCGGAACATGGCCGTGTACCGCAGGAGGTACGGCCGGGGCGGCCTCCAGGCGCCGTGGTGGATCGCGCTGCACTTCCACGGGGAGCTGTTCCAGCTGGGGCGGCTGCAGTTCCAGCGGGCGCGGGTGGGGGAGCGGACGGCGGGGCTGCTCGCCGGCACCGGTCTGGCCGCTGACGCCGACGCGATGTGTCTCAGCGTGCACATCTCCGACTTTCACGGGCCGCTGTCCCCGGCCGCCTGCGATCGGTCCCTGGCGCTGGCATCGGACTTCTTCGCACGGCACTTTCCCGGGGAGCGGTACACGGCCGGGGTCTGTCACTCCTGGCTGCTGGATCCGCAGCTGAAGCGGTATCTGGGGGCGGATTCCAACATCGTCCGCTTCCAGGAACGCTTCCGGATCGCGGGGGAGGCGAGTGAGCCGGCCGACACCGAACCCGTCCAGTTCGTGTTCGGGAATCCCGATCTGCCGGTGGCCGACCTGCCCCGTCGGACCACGGTGGAACGGGCCGTCGGAGACCATCTGCGGGCGGGCGGCCACTGGTACATCGGGCACGGATGGTTCCCGCTGCCGACGATGTGACTCGAACGAGTGAACAAGCGGGGATGGGGAACGGCCGTGCGGGCGTGGGCCGTTGTGCGGGCATGAAACTGGAGATGCGAGAAGGATATGAAGGCACGGGTCCTGGTGCGATCACTCCGGACGGCTGCGCGGTCGAACTGTACTCACGGCTGCCGATCGGGGACGAGCCGGACATCATCGCCGCGGCGGTGCCCGCGGGCGCGCACATCCTGGAACTGGGCAGCGGCGTCGGACGCATGACCCACCCGCTCCTGGAGCGCGGCTTCACGGTCACGGCGGTGGACGAGTCGGCCGAGATGCTGGAGCGCGTCCTGGGAGCGCGCACGATATGCGGCCCGATCGAGGGGTTAGACCTGGGCGAGAAGTTCGACGTGGTCATGCTGGCGTCGTTCCTCGTGCACGCCGGGGACGCCGAGGTGCGGCGGGGGCTGCTGCGCACCTGCGTCCGGCACGTAGCGGAGGGCGGTCATGTGCTGATCCAGCGCGAGGGCGCGGACTACCACACGAACCTGCCGCGCGAGCGGGTCGACCCGAGCGGGTTCACTCTGCGGATGGTGTCGTCGGAGCCGGTCGAGGACGGCGTCAACTCGGTGCGCGCGGAGTACGAGTTCCCGGACGCGGTATGGACACAGACCTTCCTGGCCCGGCCGTTGACCCAGGAGCAGTTCGAGGAGGCTCTGGGGGAAGCGGGGTTGAGGGTGGACCGGTATCTGACGGAGGACGGGATCTGGGTGAAGGCGGTGAGAGGGTGAGGGGGTGAGAACGGAGAGTGGCGTCCGGAGAGCTCGGCGAGAACATCACCACCCGGGGCATTGATCTGCTCGCGCTGCCGGTCGGCGCCCTGCTGTGCATCGGCGACGACGTGGTGCTGACGGTGAACGGGCTGCGCAATCCCTCGGCCACTGGGACCGGAGGTTCCTACGAGGTGGTGTCGGGGCCGGCAGTACCGGCCGGGCCGGGTCCGGTGAGGCCACGTAGGCGTTCCATGTCGCGGCGGTCGCGTTTGGTCGGGCGGCCCGTGCCGCGGTCGCGGATGCCGGCCGGGGCGATGGCCTCGCGGGGGAGCGGCGGAGGGCTGTTGTCGACGTAGCACTGGACGGCCACCGGGGGTCCGACCCGCTTGCGGATCAGGCGCTTCACCACGACGACCCGTTCCTGACCGTCGTGCCGGAGGCGTACTTCGTCGCCGACGCGCACCGCGTACGCGGGCTTCACCCGGTCGCCGTTGACGCGTACGTGGCCGCCTCGGCAGGCGGTCGCGCCCATGGAACGGGTCTTCACGAGACGTACGGACCAGATCCAGCTGTCGATACGGACGGTCTCGCCGCTCGCCGGACCGGCGGCGTCGGCCGCGGCCACCGCCGGGGAGACCGGTGCCGTGTCGGCGACTGTGCCGTCTCCGGTGGGCGCGCCACCTTCGGTGTCCGGGTCCTCGGAAGCCCTGCCAGATGCCATGCCCTCGACTTTAGTACTCGGGGCCGGGCGGACCGGACGGGTTTTTGGGTCATGTGCCCCTGTGCCCCTGTGCGCCTTTGTGTCTGTGCTCCGGGCCACCGCTCTACCGTGGACGTATGGACACCAGTGATCCGGCCGGGCCGACCGGACTGACCGGGCTCGACGAGCGGATCGCCGGATGCCGGGTCTGTCCTCGGCTGGTCGCCTGGCGGGAGGAGGTCGCCCGTACCAAGCGGGCCGGTTTCGCCGACTGGGACTACTGGGGGCGGCCGGTGCCGGGGTTCGGGCCGGCGGATGCCCGGCTGCTGGTCGTCGGGCTGGCGCCCGCGGCCCACGGCGGGAACCGGACCGGGCGGATGTTCACCGGGGACCGCTCCGGAGATGTGCTGTACGCGGCGCTGCACGAGGTGGGGCTGGCGTCGCAGGCCGGATCGGTGAGCGTCGACGACGGGCTCGAACTGTACGGCGTACGCATCACCTCGCCCGTGCACTGCGCTCCGCCCGCCAACAAGCCGACGCCCGAGGAGCGGGACGCGTGCCGGCCGTGGCTGGTGAGCGAGCTGGAGCTGCTCCGGCCGACACTGCGGGCCGTGGTGGTGCTCGGGGCGTTCGGCTGGCAGGCCACGCTGCCCGCCCTCCACGCGGCCGGCTGGAGCGTGCCGCGTCCGCGCCCCGCCTTCGCGCACGGGGCGAGGGTCACGCTCGGCGACGGGCTGCGGCTCTTCGGCTGCTTCCACGTCAGCCAGCGGAACACCTTCACCGGCCGCCTCACTCCCGAGATGCTCCGCGAGGTTCTGCGTGACGCGGCGAGCGCCGCCGGCCTCCCGCATCGGCAGTGAGTAGTGGATCGGTGGTGAGAATTGGCGTGACCGGACCGGCCCACGCACGTTACGTTGCCCCGATGGGCCCGTATCCGGAGATCGAACCGTACGACCACGGCATGCTCGATGTCGGGGACGGCAACCGCGTCCACTGGGAGGTCTGCGGGAATCCGCGGGGCAAGCCGGCGGTGATGCTGCACGGCGGGCCGGGGTCGGGGGCGAACCCGCGCTTCCCGCGGTACTTCGATCCGGCCGCGTACCGGATCGTGCTGCTCGACCAGCGCGGATGCGGGCGTTCGACACCGCACGCGAGCGCGTACGACACCGACATGAGCGTCAACACGACGGACCACGTCATGGCCGATCTGGAGCTGCTGCGGCGGCACCTGGGGATCGAGCGGTGGCTGGTGTGGGGTGTGTCGTGGGGGTCGGTGCTCGGGCTGCGGTATGCGCAGACGCATTCGGAGGTGGTGTCCGAGCTGGTGCTCACCGCGGTCGGGACCGGCGCCGACGCCGAAGTGGCCCTGCTGACCAGGGGCTTGGGGAACCTGTTCCCCGAGGCGTTCGCGAAGTTCCGCGCCGGGGTGCCCGAGGACGAACGGGACGGGAACCTGGCCGCCGCGTACAACCGGCTGCTGGAGTCGCCCGACCCCGAGGTACGGGAGCGGGCCGCGCGGGCGTGGACCGACTGGGAGACGGCCATGGTCCCGGCCCCGCCCCGTTCCGTACCGCGCTACGAGGACCCGGTGTTCCGCATGGGCTTCGCCCGGACCGTCACCCACTACTGGGGCAACGACCACTTCCTGGGCGAGGGGAACGAGGGCGCGCACGGCGTCGTCCTGCGCGACGCGCACCTGCTCAAGAACATCCCCGGCACCCTCGTCCAGGGCAGCCTCGACCCCGGGAACCTGCTCGGCACGGTGTGGCGGCTCCATCACGCCTGGCCCGGCAGCGAGTTGATCGTGGTCGACGAGGTCGGGCACAACGCGGGAGCGCCGGGCATGGTGGACGAGCTGGTCGCGGCCACGGACCGGTACGCGGCCCGCCGCTGAGCCGCTGAGCCGCTGAGCCGCTGAGCCGCTGAGCCGCTGAGCCGCTGACCGCTGAGCTGCTTCCGCCTAGCGCCTACAGCCTTCCGACTACCGTCGACGGGCTCGATCACGCTCGCCCGCCGACTGTACGAACTGGAGTTCCAGTGCGGGCGGGGGAGGGACGACGCCCGGGCCGCCCGCCTCCGCCCAGCGGAGTATCTCGTCGGTGCAGTCGTCGCCCATCGACCAGCCGATCCACACGGCCCTGCCGCCACGCCTGCGGCCCTCGCCCGACGGCTGTACGACGATGACGTTCGCCTGGTCGCAGGGGCCGAGGCAGTCCGACGTACGGACCGCGAGGCGCCCGGCGGAGGCCGTGGCCGCCGCGCGCAGCCGGTCCAGCTGCCAGTCGTGGTCGTAGCCGGGGTACTTGCGCGGGTCGCCGCAGCAGCAGCCACGGCAGACGACCAGAGTGCAGGGGCGGGTGCGGGCGGCGCCGATCACCGTACGGGCGGTCACAGGTCGCCCTCCGTTCCGAAGAGGTGCCGTACCGTCGAGCGGTGGTTGGCCTGGACGTGGGTCAGGGCGTGGGCACGGGCCCGCGCCGGGTCGCCGGACGCGATCGCCTCGTACAACTCGCGGTGTTCGGTGAGGAGTTGGGGCCACTCCTCGTTGCGGCGGGTGAGCCAGCGCAGTCGGCCGTCGACCGGTTCCATGACCGAGATGAGCAGGCTGTTGCCGGCCGTGGCCAGGATGCGGTCGTGGAAGCGGGTGTTGATGTCGGTGATCGTCTCCGCGTCGCCCGCCGCCGTCGCCGCGGCGGCCCGGTCGAGGAGTTCCGCCAGTTCCGCCAGGTCCGCCGGGGTCGCGCGGGACGCGGCGAGGCCGGACGCGTAGACCTCCAACGCCTCGCGCAGCTCGAAGAGTTCATCCACGTCGGTCGGGGTGAGACGGCGTACGACCGTGCGGCGCGGGGTCTCGAAGAGGACGAAGCCCTCGGCGACCAGGGCCCGGATCGCCTCGCGGACGGGAACCCGGGACACCCCGAAACGCTCGGCCAGCTCGCGTTCGACCAGTCGGTCGCCGGGGCCGAGGCGGCCCGCGATGATCTCCTCCCGCAGAGCCGCCAGGACACGCTCGCGCACCGCTCCGAGCGGTTCGATCTTCGTCATGGGCCCATCTTCGCCGACCCGGGCGTGTTTTACGGAGCCGTAACGGAGCGGACATCGGACCGGACTCTTGACGGGAGGAGCATGGCGTCAGTTTGGTATACCAAACAACCCCCTGGCTGGTCCCCCTGCCCCCTGGCCCCCTGCCCCCGCCCTCGTCCTCGTCCCCTCGCCCATGGAGCCCCCGTGTCCCTCGCCGACAGTGCCGAAGCCACCGGTACCCCAGCCTTCGTCCCCGATCCCCGGCTCACCAACGAAGACCTCGCGCCCGCGGGCAAGCGCAACTGGAAGGTCTTCGACCTCTTCGCGTTGTGGATGTCCGACGTCCACAACCTCGGCAACTACACGTTCGCGGCGGGCCTGCTGGTCCTCGGCATGAACGTCTGGCAGATCTTCACCTCCCTGCTCGTCGGCTTCGTGCTCATCTACGTCGGCATGAACTGGATGGGGAGGATCGGCCAGCGGCACGGCGTTCCGTTCCCCGTCGTCAGTCGGATCAGCTTCGGTGTCTGGGGCGCCAACATCCCGGCGCTGATCAGGGCCGTCATCGCCATCATGTGGTACGGCATCCAGACCTATCTGGCCTCCGTCGCCGTCAACGTCATGCTGCTCGCGGCCTGGCCGGGCCTCGAATCCTGGACGCACAGCTCGTTCCTCGGGCTCGACGCGCTCGGCTGGCTGTCCTTCGTCTCGCTGTGGCTGATCCAGGCGCTGATCATCAGCCAGGGCATGGAATCCGTACGGAAGTTCCAGGACTTCTGCGGTCCGGCCATCTGGCTGGTCATGATCGCGCTCGCAGTCTGGGTCCTCGCCAAGGCCGGCTGGACCATCTCGCTGACCTCCACGCCGAACCCGGTCTCCGTCGGTGAGCAGTGGCGGCAGTGGTTCGGCGCGATCGGGCTGATCCTCGCCACGTACGGCACGCTGATGCTCAACTTCTGCGACTTCTCCCGCTTCGCGCCCGACTACCGGACCGTCAAGCGCGGCAACTTCTGGGGCCTGCCCTTCAACTCGACGGCCTTCGTGATCGTCTCGGTCATCGTCACGGCCGGCTCCATCGAGGTGTTCGGCGAGGCCATCACCGACCCGGCGGAGCTGGTCGCCAAGGTCGGCAACACCTGGGTGCTGGTACTGGCGGCGCTGACCTTCGCCATCGCCACCATGGGCGTCAACATCGTCGCCAACTTCGTCTCACCCGCGTACGACCTGGCCAACGTCTGGCCGCAGAAGATCACCTTCAAGGTCGGCGGCATGATCAGCACGGTGGCCGCGCTGGTGGTGACCCCGTGGAACCTCTTCTCCAACCCCACGGTCGTCCAGTACTTCCTCGGCGGCCTCGGCGCGTTCCTGGGACCGCTGTTCGGCGTGATCATGCTCGACTACTTCTGGGTCAAGAAGGGCCGAATCGACGTCGACGCACTCTTCGACGCGCAGCCCGGATCGCGCTACTACTACCGCAAGGGCGTCAACCCCAAGGCCCTGTGGGCCTTTCTGCCCGCGGCCGGCGTCGCGGCAGTGCTCGCGCTGGTGAAGGCCTTCAGCGACGTGGCCCCGTACTCGTGGTTCATCGGTACGGCGCTGGCGGCGGGGCTGTACGCACTCCTGTGCCGCGACGAGCGGGCCGAGTCGGCCGCGGAATCACCGTCTGCTTCCGCTTCCGCTTCTGTGGAGGGCTGAGCGTGCGGATCGTCGTCACCAACTGCAACACGACGCAGGGGATGACCGAGGAGATCGTACGAGGTGCCCGGGCCGCCGCAGGCCCGGGCACCAGCGTGCTCGGGCTCACCCCCGAGTGGGGCCCCGAGTCGGCGGAGGGCTGGCTCGACAGCTATCTTTCGGCCGCCGCCGTCCTCGACACCCTGCGGACGTACGACGGTCCGTACGACGCCGTCGTCATGGCCGGGTTCGGCGAGCACGGGCGGGAAGGCGTACGGGAGTTGGTGGACGTACCCGTCGTCGACATCACCGAGGCCGCCGCGCACCTCGCCTGTCTGCTCGGGCGGCGGTACGGGGTCGTCACCACGCTCGAACGGTCGTGCGGCCAGATCGAGGACAGCCTGGACACAGCCGGCGTCGGCCGGAACTGCGCCGCCGTCGTCGGCACCGGGCTCGGCGTCCTCGACCTCGGCGACGACCGGCGCACCGAGGAGGCGTTCGTCGCGGCGGCCGAGCGGGCGGTGGCGGCCGGGGCCGAGGTCCTGGTCCTGGGCTGCGCCGGGATGACCGGACTGCAGCGGGCGGTGGGGGAGAAGCTGGGGCTGCCGGTGGTCGACGGGGTGGGCGCGGCGGTCAAGCTGGCGGAGTCGCTGGTCACGCTGGGGCTGACGACGAGCCGGTCGGGGAGCTATGCGAAGCCGTTGCCGAAGCGGCGGGGGTGGGGGCGGGTGGGGGAGTGAGGGTGCGGTGTGGGTTTTCTCGCCCTCGCCGCCCCCTACCCGTCCCATCCCTTCCTGGGGGCTGCGCCCCCAGACCCCCCTTCGGCCTGAACGGCCTCGTCCTCAAACGCCGGACGGGCTGAAATGCCCCGGCCGGGCTGGATGGTCCGGCCGGGGGTGGGCCGGCGATGGGCGCCGGTGGGGTGATCTTGGGGCGGCTCGGTGGGGCTGTGCGCGGTGCGGGGCGGCGGTGACCGCAGACTCCGGGGAGGTCGGATCGTCGTCGGCGCGGCCCGTCGGCGACGGGAATGGAGTCGTCGGTGCCCAGGATGCGTAGATCGCCCAGGTCAACCACCTTGCCCAAGTGGTTGCCGAGGGCTTGTGTCGTCGTACTGCTCGTGGGGGGTTGCAGTGTGGGGGCGCTGGGGGAGAGGAGCGCCCGGATGACGGGGACGGAGGCGGGGGCGGGGGCGAGTGCCGGTGTCGGGGAACACGCGGGTGGGGGTGGCGGGGGTGAGGGGGCTGCCTTCGAACTGCTCTGGGTGGATCCCCGGTCGAGTGCGGCGCGGCAGGCCGTCGAGTGGCGGGCGGTGGGGCGTGACGCGGACGCCGCGCTGATGGACCGGATCGCGAGCCGTCCCCAGGCCGAGTGGGTGACCGGGGCGAGCCCCCGGGCCACCGTCCAGACGGTCACCACGGCCGCCGCGCGCGCCGGGCGGACGGCCGTGCTGGTGGCGTACGACATCCCGGGCCGGGACTGCGGCCAGTACTCCGGCGGCGGCGCGCTGACCGCGTCGAACTACCGCGCCTGGGTGGACGAGTTCGCGGCGGGGCTCGGTGACCGGGCCGCGTATGTGATCGTCGAACCGGATGCCGTCGCGCAGGTGGTCGCGGGCTGCGCCCAGGTCGTGGCGGCGGACCGGTACGCGCTGCTCGCGTACGCCGTCGAGCGGATCAAACGGCAGCAGAACGCGCGCGTGTACCTCGACGCGGGCAACTCCGGCTGGATCCCGGAACCGACGCGACTGGTCGAGGCGTTGCGTGCGGCGGGCGTGGGACAGGCCGACGGGTTCGCCCTGAACGTCTCCAACTTCCGCACCGACGAGGACAGTCAGGCCTACGGCGACGCCCTGTCGAAGGCCCTCGGCGGCAAGCACTACGTCGTGGACACCAGCCGCAACGGCAACGGTCCCTACACCGATTCCGGTGCCGGTGGCACGGACGCGGAGTCGTGGTGCAATCCGCCGGGGCGGGCCCTGGGGACACCGCCCACGACGGTCACGGGCCGTCCTCCGCTCGACGCCCACCTGTGGATCAAACGGCCGGGCGAGTCCGACGGCACCTGCCGGGGCGGCCCGGCGGCCGGTCAGTGGTGGCCGTCGTACGCCCTCGAACTCGCCCGCAACGCACGCCCGTGAGCCCGGGTTCGCGAGCCCGGGGCGGGTGCGTCACGGCTGCCAGACGTACCGCACATCCGGCTCGCGCTCCTCGTTCCCGCTGCCGTCCGTGTGCTCGACGGCGACGAAGCCGTGGCGTTCGTAGAAGCGGTGGGCGGGCTTGTTGACCTGGAAGGTCCACAGGGTCAGCCCGCCCGGGCCGCGTTCCTTCGCCAGGGCGACGAAGAGGTCCCCGATGCCGCGCCCACGCCAGTCCGGGAGCAGATACAGCTGGGACACCTCGTCACCGGCGAGCACCATCACCCCGACGATCCCGCCCCCGGACGACGCCTCGGCGACCCATGTCTCGCGGTGCGGCACCACCACGTTCCGGAAGTGGCCGCGGACCTCGTCGTCGGACCGTGGCCAGGCAACGGTCGGCAGTGCGGCGGCTCTGGACCGCAGCAGCACGTCGGCCGCGGCGAGGGCATCGTCGGCCACCGCACGGCGGAGGGTGATCTTCGGGGCGGGGTATGAGGTGGTCACGGGGGCGGAGCCTGTCAGATGCGCCGCGCCGGACGCACCTCGATTTCCGGGTGGTCGCGTCAGTCGCGGCGCGAGTGCGACGACTTGCCGTACAGGCCCGTCAGTCGCCAGCCGTCGTCGCGTGCCACCCCCTCGAAGATCTCGATCTTCCGTGCCAGCCCCTCCGGGTCGCCGATGTCGCACCACCGCCCCGCGAGTGCCTCGGCCCACTCCTCCTCCCCTCTCACCAACGGCAGCCCGCGCACGGCGAGATGCAGCGCGAGCGTCGACCGCGCGTAGTACCGGACGGAGTCCAGCTCCTCGCGCATACGGGCGTACTGCTCCGTCTCCCGCAACCGCAGCCGCCCGTCGACGGCATCGGCGACGAGCAGCGGGACCATGACCCCGGGCGCGCACACGCCCCGGTCGGGCCCGTCCGGTCCCGCCACCAGGAACGTCAACTCGCCCTCGTTCTCCCTGACTTCGTACCGGGGCAGATACGACAGCCGGGCGAGCCCGAGCGCGTGCTTCCACGACGTCACCCACAGGCCCCGGTTGAGGTAGTAGCGGACGCTCCGCTGCCAGGTCCAGCAGGTGTCGAGGCGGAAGCCGTTCAGGTTCTCGGCACGGCACGCCTCGTACACCGTGTCCAGTGCCGACGAGGCGAGGCCGCGTCGCCGGGCGACGGGATGGACGTACAGCGACGAGACGCGCAGCGAGCCCACGCCGCTCGGCCAGGTGTCCACGGCGATGGTCCCGAGCGGCCCCTTCGGCCGCCCGAGCCCGCGAGCAGCACGGCCGCCGTGATCGTCCTCCGTCACGTCCCAGATCCAGTACCTCCTGCAGTAGTCGTCGTTGTGTGTGTACTCCCGTCCGGACGCGCCCAGTCGGACGCGTAACCGCTTCTCGTGCGAGGCCGTGAGCGAGTCCGGGTCGGTGCACTCGCCGAGGGCGCCCTCGGCGAGTGAGACCAGGTCCCAGCGGCCGAACCGGTGTCCTTCGGCCGCCCCGACCGGGCGTAGGCCGGGGCAGGCCGACAGACGTTCGTGCACGCGCAGGGCGAGATCATCTTCCATGGGCGGAGCGTATGGACAGGGGCGGTGTGCCCGTCCGGCCCGGGAAGGGATCTCACAGGTGGGTTCACCTTGGCGGTGGACCCGCTCATTGGTCGCGCGTTTGCCTCTCGCACTCCTGTTCAAGTGGTGGATACGCCTCAGCGATGGCCGCGCAGATCCGCCGGCGGAGCAGTTCCTCGGCCTCGGCCCGGCCGGAGTCCCGCTCGCCTCCCGGTAGACCCTCCAGGAGTTGGTGGTAGTGGCTCATTCGGTGCCGTAGGTAGTCGACCTTCCAGGGGGCGAGAGAGGCGCGGCCCGTGCCCTGCGCGGAGTCCCCGCCGGCCAGTTCGATCAGGCCGCCGGCCACCGCCTCCTGCCGTGCCCGGTGTTCCACCGCCCGCAGGGCCAGCTTGCCCGGTTCCAGCCGCGGTACCTCGATCGGCTCCGTCCTGATCCGCTCCAGGATCTCCAGCCGCCGTCGCCGCACCGCGTTCCGCACCGCTTCCGACCGCCGCGCCGAGGACTCCGACACCCGCCGGAACTCGTCGCCCCGCTCGGCCGCCTCGACCCGATCGAACCGGTACAGCCGGACCTGCGGCGCCGCCCTCAGCCGAGGATTGACACTGAGCCGGTCCGGCGCCCCGAGCAGCCGGTGCACCATCCCGCCGGTCCATCCGCGGGCACGGAGCCCCGCCAGAGAGACGTACCGCTGTCCGTCCTCCTCATGGTCGTTTTCATGGTCGTTGCTCTCAGAACTCCGGGAGCCCTGAGAGCTCTGATGCTCCCGGCTTTCCCCGTGACTCTTCTCGTAGCCCCGATCGCCGGCATGGCAGGCCATCGCTACCTCCCCCGTAGCTCAGTCGTGACGCTCTGTGACGACATCTCCTATTGAAGCGCCCACCACTGACAATCACCCTTCAGCAGCCCTTCGGCCCGAGCCCCTGGCCCTCGTCCCCCTGGCCTCGTCCCCTCCGCCCGCCCTTGCGTTCATAAAGAACGCGCCTTTCCGGCGAACCGTCACTTCCCCGAAATACTTGCGCCCCATCTCCTCCAACACCCCGATCTACGCTGGACACCACAGCCCGGCCATCGTCGCCCGAAGGCATCGCACCGCCGCCCTCGTCACGACAGGAGCCCCGTGTCACGCCCCAGCAGCACGCGCCCGCGTTTCGCCCTGCCGCCCTGGCTCGCCCACGCGCTGCGCGCCCAGCGCGGGCCCGTGCCCTGGAACGCGGTCATCCGGGGTGCGCTGGCCGCCGGGCCGCTGCTGCTGGCCGGAGTGCTCGCCGACCGCACCTCCCTCGGTGTCGTCGCCGCGCTCGGTGCCATGCTCGCCGGGATCAACGACCGCCCGGGCAGCAGGCGTTCCTCCGTCAGGCGGCTCGGTGTGCCCGCGCTGGCCGGGGCCGCCGGACTGGTCGTCGGGACGTACGCCGGACAGCAGTTCGGAGCCGTACCGCTGACCCTTGTCCTCACCGCCCTCGGGCTCCTCGCGGGCGGTATCAGCGCGATCGGGCCCGTCGCGTCCGGCGCCGGTACGCAACTGCTCGTCGCCGCCGCCATCGGGGCCGGGATGCCGCTGCCCGAGCCGGGCTGGGAACGGGCGCTGTTCTTCGTCGCCGGCGCCGGCTGGCTGGTCGCCCTGCGCCTCGCGCTGCCCACGCCCGGCGCCACCGCCGGTGACTTCCGCTTCGACGGGGAACGTACCGCCGTCGCCGCCGTGTACGACGCCGTCGCCGATCTGCTCGACGCGGCCGGTACGGCGGATGCCGGCGCCCGGCGAGTCGCCCTCACCGCAGCCCTCGACCACGCCCAGGACGCGCTCGGCGGGCCCCGGCTGCGCCAGTACGCCACTTCCGCGGACGAGCGACGGCTGCGCACCCAGTACGCCGCCGCCCTGCCCCTCGCCGAGGCCGCGACCGCCCTCGCCTGGAGCGGGGACGCCCTCCACGCGCGCGTGGCCGAAGGGCCCCGGCGCCTCGCCGCCGCCGTACGGACCAACACGCACACCGGGCCGCTGCCCGCCCCCGCCCGCAGCGCGCCGGGGCTGCGCGCCCTCGATGACGCGCTGCTGCACGCCGCCGACGCCTTCGACCGGGGCGGCGACACGGACGACCTGCACAAGCGGGGCCGTACCGTCGCGGCCCTGCTGCGTACGGCCGTCGACTCCGGCGGGCGTGAGTACGGGCTGCGGGTCGCGCTCTGCTTCGGGGCCGGTGCGGCCGTCGCGCAGGCGACGCATCACGACCATTGGTACTGGATTCCGGCCACCGCGGTCTTCCTAGTCAAGCCCGACCTCGGGCCGCTCGTGTCGCGCGTCCTGTGCCGGGCGGCGGGGACCGTCCTCGGGGCCGTCGTCTTCGCCGGGTTCGCCGCCGTACTGCCCCGGCCCGAGGGGCTCGTCGCGCTCGTCGCCGTCAGCGGTGCGCTGATCCCCGTTGCCACCCGGCACTTCGCCGCGCAGACCGCCGTCGTCACGGTGCTGGTGCTCGCCCTTGTGATGGTCGGTGGCGAGCCTCAGGCGTCGTGGAGTCGGATCTTCGAGACTCTGGTCGCCTGTGCCCTCGTACTCGTCGTCGGACATCTGCCGATGCCCGGGCAGCGCGGCGGGGGCGTACGGTCGCGACTGGCGCGGGCCGCCGAGGCCGCGCAGGCCTACCTCCAGCATGTGATGAGCGGCTCGGACGACCGCCAGGCGCGCTGGGTGCTGCGCCGGGAGGCCTATCGAGCGCTCGCCGAGGCCCGTACGGCCATCGGGCACTCCGCGGCCGAACTGCCCGCCCTGGCACGGCACACCGAGGGCACGGAGGAGGTCGCATCCACCCTCGAACGACTTGTCGACACGACGACCGCCTGTGCCGTGCACCTCGACGACACCGGCCTCCTCACCCGCCGGCACACCGAACACCTCACCGAACTCCTGGACGAACTCGCCGAGCGGCGCGAGCGCGCGGGGCTGCGCATGCGGGTGCGGGGGTCGGGGGTGGGCGAGACGCCCCTCGCGGGCTGAGGAGACTTCGCGACGGTCGATCCGTATCCGCACGGGGTGTGGAGCCGGCCTGGTGCGCCTCGCCCGGGCTGCGGATGCGTGTCCCGCGCGCGGGTGAGACGTCCCTCGCGGGCTGAGGGCGGGACGCCACCCGCGCTGGCCGAGGGCGGCTCCGCGTCGGCGGATGAGTGTCCCGCGCGCGGGTGAGACCCGGCCCCCGGCCGATCGTCGCTTCCTCCAGGCGCGTGTCCCGCGCGCGTGGGTGAGGCGCCTCTCGCGGGCTGAGGACGGGATGCCGCCCACGTCGGCCGAGGGCCGCTCCGCGTCAGTCGATCCGTACCCACACCGGTGCGTGGTCCGAGCCCGGTGCGTCGCGTCGGGTCTCCGGGTCCGGGCCGATCGAGGGGAGGGCCGGCGCGCCGTTTCCGGGCAGGCCCGTGCCCGCCTCCGTCGTGCGGTGGAGCAGGTGGTGGCTCAGGAGGACGTGGTCGATCAGTTCGCGGCGGCCCGAGTTGATGCGCGAGTAGCGCTGGTCGGCCGGGATGAGCGGGGCCACGTCCCACAGGCGGGTCGCGTCGCCCTTGTCGTCGTGGTCGTAGCCGGGCGTGCCGATCTCCGAGCCGGGCGGGCCGAGCAGGATCTGGGTGGTCGCCGCCCGCACCTCGTCGTTCAGGTCGCCCAGGACCGCCAGATCGCGCGTACGTCCCTCGTCGGCCAGCAGGTCGTCGGCGAGGGCCCGCAGCGCGGTCGCCTCGGCGGCGCGCCGGTACAGGGCGTACGCGCCGTACCGGGCCCGTTCGCCCTCGTCCAGCGGGTGGAAGCGGCCGTTCGGGTACGACAGCAGCTTGGACTTCAGATGGGCGACCGCCGCCCGCAGCGGACCGCCCCCGGTGTCGGCCTCCACGGCCAGGAAGCCACGGCCCGTCACCGAGACCTCCAGGCCAGAGTCGTCCACCTGCACCGGACGCAGCCTCTCCGGGAACACGTTCGTGTCGGCGAGTACCTCGAACGACACACGGCCGAGGAAACCGACCCGGATGCCCCGGCTGTCCGGAAGCCGCGAGGTCGCGATGGTCCAGCCGCTGCCCAGCAGGTCGACCAGATCATGCAGAGCCTCGACGTCCCCGACCTCCTGGACGGCGAGCAGCGCCGGGTCGAGTTCCGTGATCACGGCGGCGAGGGCGGCGAGTTTCGCCTCGTACGCCGTCCTGTTCTTCGGGCCGAACGGGCCGCCCGGGCGGTAGAGGTTCTCCAGGTTCCAGGTGGCGACGAGCATGCCGGGCTCCCCCTCGGTTCCAGTAACTTCCAGTAACTTCCAGTAACTTCGAGCACGTTCCGGTCAGTTCCGGACGGTGTGTCACGTTGTGCGTCCAGCGTGCCCGGGCCGCCGCCTCCGGCGACAGAGCGACGCGGGGATGCGCGGTTCACGTCGCCCACCGGTAGGAGTGCGTCGTACGGTGGCCGTATGACGCCTTCTCCCGCCGCTCCGGCGGATCTCGTCATCACCGGCTGCACCGCCCTCCGGCACACCGGCGCCGACGAACGGATCGAGTTCGCCGAGGACACCTCGATCGTCGTACGGGGAGGGGTCATCGAGGCGATCGGCGTGGGCGTCGACCTCCCGGACGCCGTTGAACGCATCGACGCGCGCGGGCAGGTGGCCATGCCCGGGCTCGTCAACTGCCATACGCACGCCCCAATGGTCGCGCTGCGCGGGATCGCCGAGGATCTGCCCACCGAGGAGTGGTTCAACGACGTCGTCTGGCCGATCGAGTCCAACCTCACCGACCGTGACGTGGAGTTGGGCGCGCGGCTCGCCTGTGCCGAGATGATCCGCGGCGGTGTCACCTGCTTCGCCGACCACTACTTCTCGATGGACACCGTCGCCGCGGTGGTCGAGGAGTGCGGGATCCGCGCGCACCTCGGAGAGGCGTACTTCTCCTCGCAGGGGCCCCAAGGGCGCGAGAGGTCACTGGAGTTCGCGCTGCGGCACCGGGGCGGAGCCGGAGGCCGCATCACCACCGCCCTCGCCCCGCACGCCCCGTACACCGTCGACGACACCGACCTCGCCGCCACCGCCGACCTCGCCCGCGAACACGGCCTGCCCATCCACATCCACGCCGCCGAGAACCGCGACCAGACCGACACCAGCCTCGCCCGCCACGGCCTCACCCCGATCGAGGTCCTGGCCCGCACCGGCGTCCTCACCGGCGACCTAGACGTCCTCCTCGCGCACGGCACCGGCATCGTCGAGCGTGACCTTCCCGTCCTGGAGCGCACGAACGGACGTACGGCCGTGGCGACCGCACCCCGTGGATACCTCAAGTTCGCCTGGCCCACCACCACTCCGGTACGCGCCCTGCGCGGGATCGGCGTCCCCGTCGGGCTCGCGACGGACGGCGCCGCCTCGAACAACTCGCTCGACGTGTGGGAGTCGATGGCGCTCACCTCGCTGATCCAGAAGTCGACCGAGGGCGACCCCCGCTGGCTGACCTCCCGGCAGGCCCTGCACCACGCCACGCTGCAGAGCGCGCGGGCGGTGGGACTCGGCGAGCGGATCGGCAGCCTCGCGCCCGGCCGGAGGGCCGACATCGTCCTCGTCGACCTCACCGGGCCGCACACCCAGCCCGTGCACGACCTCGCCGCGACCCTCGTCCACAGTGCCCGCTCCTCGGACGTGCGTACGACGATCGTCGACGGCCGCGTCCTCATGCGCGACCGCGAGCTGCTCACCCTCGACGTTCCGGGAATCGTCCGGGAGTTGGGGGAGCGGCTGCCCGCGCTGGTCGACCGGAGTCACGGAAAGCGGATCCAGGAGTACGACACCTGAGATTTTTCTCCGAGCGGCGATGAGTTCCGCGCGCCCCGCCGGTCCACCCCCGAGAACGGACCGTTCCACAACGGGGGCCTGGAGGGGCGATGACATTTCCGCGGATCGTTTCGCGCGACGAATGGCGGGCGGCACGCGAGGCGCTGCTGGTCAAGGAGGAGGTCGTCACGCGCGCGCGTGACGCGTTGAACGCCGAGCGGCGCGGGCTGCCCATGGCCGCGGTCGACGAGGAGTACGTGTTCGAGGGCGGCGACGGCAAAGCCACCCTGCTCGACCTCTTCCAGGGCCGCCGTCAACTCGTCGTCCACCACTTCATGTTCGCCCCCGAGTGGGCCGCGGGCTGCGCCGGCTGCTCGGAGTTCCTCGACAACGTCGGTCACCTGGCGCACCTGTGGGCCCGCGACGCCTCGTTCGCGGTCGTGTCCCGGGCGCCGTACACGCGGATCCTGCCGTTCAAGGCGCGCATGGGGTGGACGGTTCCCTGGTACTCGTCCTACGGCAACGACTTCAACCGCGACTTCCTGGTGACGTCCGGGAGCGCGGAGGAGGTCGTCGAGCGGTCCGGCGTGAGCTGCTTCCTGCGGGAGCGGGACCAGGTCTTCCATACGTACTCGGCGTACGGACGCGGCCTCGACGGCCTCGGCTCGGCCACGAGTTTCCTGGACCTCATGCCCTTGGGGACGTCCGACGGCCACGCGCGCGTGCGTCGTCACGACGAGTACGAGGACTGATGCGCAAGGTGACAAGAGGGGCGCCGGGGGATGTAACAGGGTGAGGTGATCCTCACATCTGCCGGTGAACGAGTGTCAACTACGTCTCAGTACGGTCACTCGGCGAGGCCTTTTCCCCATGATGAGCGTTTAACTCTACGAGATCAGCGCTACATGGAGGTGCAGGGTGAACAGGCGAATGGTGCTCGAGCGCTTTCCCGCCGGCGGACCGCGCGGTTCCTGGCCGGCGGAGGAGTTCGCACAGGCGTGCCGTCTGGAGGGCCAGGCGGCGGAGGTCGTCATGGACCTCGCGACCGACACGTTCCTGGTGATCGTCCGGGGCGGGGCCGTCGGCGAGTGACCTCCGTGACGGCGGCGGGCCGCCGGCTCAGGCGCTGATCGGCCTCGACCAGGTGGGAGTCGTCCCCGTCACCTGGCACAGGGCGAGGTAGAGCGGGATCGGCGGGGTGTACGGCAGGGTGTCCGCCGGGCGGTGCAGCAGCGACGGGACACGCGGGGCGTCGAGGACCACCGCTCCCGTGGCGTAGTGCGACGGGGCCGGCCACTCCAGGGCGTAGTCGGAGTCGGCGGGGACCAGCCACCACCAACGGCCGGCGTCCGCGTACACACAGCCCACGCGCGGGAGCCGGGGCAGTACCCGGGGGCCGAAGCGGGCGGGTACCGCCACCGCGTCGCAGCCCAGGGGGGCGGTCATGCCCTCCGGTATCGGAAGGCGCAGGGGAGTTCCCGTACGGGGCGGACTGTGCAGACCGCGCTTCATGCGCACCAGCGTGTCCATGCTGACGACACGGCCCCCCGTGGAACTGCCCCTTACACCCATTCGGCCTCTGTCCCCGTCCCCGATGTCGCGTGCCGTTGAAACCGGTGCCGCCCGTGGTGCCCGTTCTCGGGCTGTGTGTCGTCGGCGGGCTCCGGCTCCGGGTCGCCGCCCGTGCCGGGGCGGGGCGGTGGCGCGCCCCAGCCCAGGTCGCCGCGGGCCGCCGTGCCGTCCTGGGCGTCGGCGCGGCGGGCGAGTTCCGCCCAGACCAGCAGGCCGGGGCCGTGCTCCTGGGCCCCCCAGGCCCTGCACATGGCCTCGACGAGGAGCAGCCCCCTCCCCTGCTCGTCGTCGGGGCGCTGCGGCGACTGATGGGGCACGCCGGGCGCGCAGCCCTCGTCACGCACGGCTATGCGCACCAGGTCGTCGCCGTCGTGCAGCTCGCAGACTATGTGGCTGCTCGCGGTGTGCACGATGGCGTTGGTGACCAGCTCGGTGACGACGAGAGCCGCCGTGTCGCAGGTGTCCTCGCAGACCGACCAGCCCGTGAGCCGGGCGCGCGTCAGGCGACGGGCCTGCGCGGGCGAGCCCGGATGGGCGGCCAGCTCGAAGCGGAACCGGCGCTCGGCCGCCGTACCGGGGCGCAGCGAGGCTGCGGACCCGGGACCGGAGCGGTCCGCGGCGGCGTCTGTTCCTAAGGGCGGGGACGGGATCACGCTTGCCACTATCTCCCCGCCGTGAACACTTGGCAAGTGTCACTCTGAAAAATGCAGAGTGCGGTGTGACGGAGTGGAACGGCGTGGCACACTGCTCGCAACAGCACGCGGAGCGGCGCCAGTTGGGACTTTCGGCAGGTTTTCGAATAAACCTTCGAACAGATTCCGGTTTGGCGCCGCCGGGCTGTCAGGAATCTTCACCGGGTATGCCGGTGCTCGATGGAGGTGGAGCGTGAGCGAACCGCGGTCCGCGCCGACGGTCGGACAGGTCGTCCTCGGCCGGCGCCTGCTGGACCTGCGGGAGCGCGCGGGCCTGCGGCGCGAGGAGGCCGCGCGCATCCTCCGGGTCGCCCCCGCCACCGTCCGTCGTATGGAGATGGCCGAGGTCGCGCTCAAGATTCCCTACCTCCAGCTCCTCCTGAAGTCGTACGGCGTCTCGGACGACGAGGCCGAGGCGTTCGTCCAGCTGGCCGAGGACGCCAACCAGCCCGGGTGGTGGCAGCGCTTCCACGACGTGCTGCCCGGCTGGTTCTCCATGCACGTCAGCCTGGAGGGCGCGGCGAGCCTCATCCGCCAGTACGAGCCCCACTTCGTCCCCGGACTGCTGCAGACCGAGGAGTACGCCCTTGGTGTCCTGAAATCGGGCGCCATCGGCCAGACCAGACCCGAGGACATCGAGCGCCATGTCGCGCTGCGTATGGAACGCCAGGGGCTGCTCACCCGCGACGGAGCGCCCCGGCTGTGGGTCGTGATGGACGAGACCGTCCTGCGCCGCCCGGTGGGCGGACCGGAGGTGATGCGTGCGCAGATCGACAAACTGCTCGAAGCCACGAACCTGCCCAACGTGACCATCCAGGTCGCCCCCTTCACATCGGGGCCGCACCCGGGCACGTACGGGCCCTTCGTGCTCTTTCGTTTTGCCGTGCCGGAACTCCCGGACATGGTCTACAGCGAGTACCTGACCGGCGCCATCTATCTGGATTCGCGCACCGAGGTGGCAACCCACCTGGAGGTCATGGACCGCATGGCGGCTCAGTCCGCTACAGCACATCGCACGAAGGAGATCCTCCGGGATCTCCGCAAGGAGCTCTGAATCTCTGCATGGATCGCATGACGTCCAAGGCCCGGATACGCCACGAGCGAATCAATGAGCTGACCACTGAACGGCTCACCGAGCGGGCGAGCGCCCGTATCTACAACGGCATGCCCGCCGGCGAACTCGGCAGTGAGGGCTGGCACAAGCCGTGGAGCGGCGGCAACGGCGGCAACTGCCTGGAGGCGATGAAGCTCGCCGACGGCCGGATCGCCCTCCGCCAGTCCACCGACCCGGAGGGACCGGCGCTGATCTACACCACCGACGAGATGCTCGCCTTCATCGAGGGCGCCAAGGCGGGGGAGGCCGACTTCCTGCTCTCCTGAGGATCGTTTCCGGCCGTTTGTGCGCCGTTCGTTCCACTGTGTTCAGTCAATTCCCCTAATTTTGGTGCTCAGTTGATCACTTGCCACGCAAGACCCCGAAGAGACTTACGGAGTTCGTCATGACCGGGCAGCCCTCCATCGAGATCGACACCAGCAAGCCCCATCCCGCACGGATGTACGACTGGTATCTGGGCGGCAAGGACAACTACCCGGTCGACGAGGCGATGGGCCGGCAGATGCTCGCCCTCGACCCGCGCGTGCCGGTGATGGCCAAGGTCAACCGCGCCTTCATGCACCGCGCCACGCGCTGGCTCGCCGGGCACGGCGTCCGGCAGTTCCTGGACGTCGGCACCGGCATCCCGACCGAGCCGAACCTCCACCAGATCGCCCAGGAGATCGCCCCCGACGCGCGGGTCGTCTACTGCGACAACGACCCCATCGTGCTGGCCCACGCGGCGGCCCTGCTGCGCGGTACGGAGGAGGGCGTCACCGAGTACCTCCAGGCCGATGTGCGCGACCCGGACGCCATCATCGAGGGCGCGAAGAAGATCCTGGACTTCGAACGGCCCATCGCGCTCTCCCTCGTCGCCCTGCTGCACTTCGTCTCCGACGAGGACGGCGCGCACGACATGGTCGGCCGGCTGCTGGCCGCGCTGCCCGCCGGCAGCTACCTGGTGATGACCCACGCGACCGCCGACTTCACCCCGGAGGAGTCAGCGGCGGCCACGGCGAAGCTCAAGGCCGCGGGCGTCACCCTCGCCCTGCGCTCCCGCACCGAGTTCGCCCGCTTCTTCGACGGCCTCGACCTGATCGAGCCCGGCGTCGAGGTGGTCGACAAGTGGCACCCGGAACTGGGCGAACCTGTTCCCGGACAGGAGGACGGCGTGATTCCCGGGTACGGGGCGGTGGGCCGCACGTCCTGACGGGGAGTGGTGAGCGGTGGGTTACGGGTTCAGATCCACGACCACATGCGGCGCGGCGCGTCCACCAGCCGGCTGACCGCCACCACCGCGAGCGGCGGCTGCTCGGCCTTCTCCCGGCCGAGGCTCAGCCCGTAGTAGATCTGCTCGATCGACGGTGGTCCGACCGCGAGATTGCGCCGGACCGCCGCCGACGGTGACTGCTTCTCGGCCTGGACGAGATACGCCGCGGCCATCGTCCCCGTACGGCCGACGCCGGCACCGCAGTGCACGAACACCGGCCCGGACGACGAGGCGACGACATCGAGGAACCGCTGTACCTGCTTCGCCGTGGGCGTCTGCCCGTCACGTATCGGCAGGCGTACGACGTTCAGCCCGGCCTTGGCCGGTTCGGCGAGCTGGGCCGCGCTCAGGTCCTCGGCGCGCAGATCGACGACGGTCGTGATGCCGAGGCCCGCCAGCGCCCGGTAACCGACCGGCGAGGGCGCCGCTCCGCGCCACAACCGCCCCTGGCTGTCCACGGGTTCGAAGTGGTGGACGCCCTGGACCGTACGCGTCCCCGGCGGCGCCGGAGTCTCCTCGCCGACCCAGTGCGACACCGCCAGGATGCCGAGCGCGCCCGTGGCCCACAGGGCGAGATAGCCGATCGCGACTCTGCCGAGGATCCGCAGGGCGCGGCGGGCCACCCGGCGGGTGGGCAGCGGAAACGGGGGCGGGGGAGCGGTGACGGCAGCCATGGCGGACCCGAGGGGGTTGGGGACGGGGGCGCGATCGTGTGTCGTGCAGGGGACGAGAGCGCTTTTGCATCGTAACCCGGGCCACTGACAGCGAAGTCTTTACGTGACGTACGCATCCTTTTTGCCTGTATGGGCTCTTTTGTCCCGATCGAAGTGTTCTCAGTTGCTGTTCGACTCCGAGTCCCCGATCCCGACGACCGTGAGGTGGGCGCGGTCGAGGGTGGTGTCCTCCAGGCAGCCGCGCAGCCGCATCCGGTCGTGCTCGGTGAGCGCGGGCCGGACCACACCGGCGAACACACCGTCGCCGAGATCACCGAGGGCCGCGCGGTTGAGCGGCACCGAGGTGGAGTCCCGGCACTGTTCCCAGACCTGGTGCGCGGCGAGGGAACGCCGCTCCTCCGAAATGACGTTGCCGGTGCCGCGCAGGTCGACCTGGACGAGGACGGAGGTCGCCCGGCTGTCGTCGTCCGTCTTCTGCTCGCGGGTCTGGGTGAGGTCCGCGAGCCCGACGACGAGCGCGCCGAGCAGCGCGACACCGACGACACCGACGGCCGTCGTCCGCGCGACCTGGCCCGGTGACCGCCGGCCGCCCGCCGGGGGCAGGTCCTCCAGGTCGGTGTCGGCGGCCGGATCGGGCGCGGCCAGGACGGCCAGCCGTGCGGCGAGCCGCCGCTCGGCGGGCCTGGCGGTGACCGACGCGACCCGCTGCACCAGCCAGGCGAGCCCGGACAGCAGCACACCGGTGACCATGAGCACCGGCACGAAGACGTAGGTGCGCTCGGCGGGCTCGTCCAGCCAGCGGAACCGCCCTGCGCCCTGCCGGGCCGGCGACTCCCGCAGCCGCGCCAGCACGTCCTGCTGTCGCCGGCCGGACTCCCGTACCTGGTCCTGGGTCTCGCGCATCTGCTCCTCGATCCGCGAGAGCCGTCCGATCAGCATGATCCCGAGCAGCATCACCTCGACGACGAGCAGCAGCACCCCGCACAGAACGGCCCGCTGCCATTGCCAGCGGTAGAGGTAGATGACGACGTAGGTGCCCGCCCCGGCGGCGGCCAGCCATGCGAACACATAGGCGATGCGCCTCATCGGCCATCCTCCGTCCCGGTCGCGTCCCCGATGCGCACCTCGCCGGTGGTGCCGTCGACCGTGAGGCGCGTGCCCGGCGTGAACCGGATCACGGCGTCCGTCGCGCCGACGACCGCGGGCAGCCCGAACTCCCGTGCCAGCACGGCGAGATGGGACAGCGGGCTGCCGGTCTGCGCGACCAGGCCGGTGAGCCCCGGCAGCAGCGGGGCGAGGGCGGGATCGAGGGTGCGGACGACGAGCACCGCGTCCGAGGGCGGGGTCCCGGTGCCGTCCCAGACGGTCCCGGCGGCCCGCCCGCCGGACACCCCCCGGCCGCCGTCGCCGGAGGAGTCGGTGCTCCGCTCGGCGACCACCGTCCCGTCCTCGGCGACCCGGAAGGAGTCCGGCAGCGGGGCGGACACGGGCTGCGGCTGCCTCTTCCGTACGTCCTCGGGCAGCGGCCCGCCCTCCAGCGCGGTCATGAACTCCGGCCACCGCAGCAGCCCGACCCGAGCGCCGTCGTCCAGCCCCCCGCGTACGAAAAGCCTGCGCGCCCCTTCCCGTACGAGCCGCACCTGCAGCTCCTGCACCCACCGGACCCGGAGCCGGAGCGCCTCACGGGGCGGGAGCACGGGCGCGGGGGCGGCCGGTTTGTCGACGGGGTGCCGGAACGGGCGTATGACGGTGACGGTCGCCGAACGCGGGTGTCCGTCCGCGTCGGGGCGGTGTTCGTTCAGGTCGGGACGGTGTCCCGCGCGCGGGGTGCCGTCGGGACCGCCTTCCTGCGCCGACGGCGCCACCGGAAGCCGGATCCGGCCGCGCAGGCTCGGTGCCGTCAGGGCCAGGACCACCGGCTCGGCGGTCACGACGTGCTCGTCGGGCAGTCCCTGGGCGCGGGCGTCCGCGAGCGCGGAGAGGGCGGCACCGGCGGCCGTACGGCTGCTGCCGGACCTGCCGCCCGGGCTCTCTGGGAGCAGCGCACCGGCCAGCGCCTCCTGGGCGTGCAGCGCGACCAGCGTCGTACGCGTCCAGCGCAGGGTGGACGCCAGTCCGCTCGCCGGGATCTCGGCGGGCGGCGGGGTCTCGGCCAGCCGGCGGTCGACGTCCGCCACCAGGTCGACGGCGAGCCCGGGCAGCGCCGAGGCCAGCCGTCCCGTCCGCCAGGCGGCGGCGAGGCGGCGCCCGCCCGGCGCCGGGTTGAGCAGCGCGAGCCAGCGGTGCCGGGGCCGGGCGGCGCCGAGCAGCTCCAGGTCCGCGGCGGCCCGTCCGCCGACCGCGGTGACCACCGGCACGGCACGCAGCCGGCGCCGGGGTGCGGTGCCCCCGATGTCGAGCGCGGCGGCGAGCCCACGGGCCATCGGGGCCACCCACAGGTCCTCCTCCAGCGGCTCCAGCTGGTCCGGGAGGGTCTCCGCGACCGGGCCGGGGCCCAGCAGCCGGGCCCCGCGTGACGGGCGGACGGCCATCGCGGTGATCGGGCGGCTCTGGAACAGCCACAGCTGTCCGTGGTCGTCGAACCCGAACTCGATGTCCTGCGGCCCGTCGAAGACCTTGCGGGCCTGCTGCGCGAGGCGGGCCAGCCGGCGCAGTTCGAAGGTGCCGAGGAGCGGCTCGGCGTCCACCGGTTCCGTGCGCAGCATGCGGCCACGGGGGCTCAGCCAGTAGTTGGTGCCCGCCTGTTCCCCGCTGACCAGGCTGTCGGGGCCGCCGCGCACCGCGCTCACCAGCATCCGGTCGGCGCGCCCCTCGACGGGGTCGGCGCCGAACATCACCCCTCCCACGCGCGCGGTGAGCATCGGCTGGACCAGCACCGCCATGGGGGCGGGGGGTTCGCCGGGCCGGTGCGCGGAGTCGAGCACGGTCCGTACCGCCGTGAGGAAGTCGGCCCAGCCGCGGACGTCGAGCACGGATGCGAACTGGCCCGCCAGGGACGACCCCTGGGTGTCCTCCTGAGGTGAGGAGGACCGCACGACGAGCGGGCGCTCACCGCCGTCGGAGAGCCTGTCCCAGGCGTCGCGCAGCGCGGACAGGTCGCCGGTCAGGGCGTCGGCCGGGCCGCCGATCGGGCCGTGGGCCTCGGGGGCGGACGCGGGGTGCGGTATGACGAATCCGGGCAGCACCGGCAGTCCGGCACGGGCCGCGCGGGCGAGGTTGGCCGCCTTGGAACCGGCGAGCAGGGGGAGTGCGGCGGCGGGCTGGTCCAGGGGGACGGCTTCCCTGCCGTGTGTCCCGACCGGGTCGAGGAGGCCGTGTGCCCCGACCGCGTTCAGGACCGCCCCGCCGCGGGGGTCGTCCCCGTCGCGCGCGCCTTCTCCGTGACGTTCATCGAGCGTCGTCATAGAACACCCTCCAGGACCGACCGCCAACAGGGGGGACGCGTAGGGTTGGCCCTGCGCCTGACGACGGAACGAAGGATTGTGGCGGCAGACCCCGTGAGGCCTGTCTCCTGACGTCAATGATCCCATCGAGGGCCTTGTTCCACGTCTGCCGGAAGCCGTTTTCCGGCCACCGTGAATAAGGTCACCCAGAGCAACCATGTATGGGCCGTTCGCGTTGTCGGCGCTCGCTCAACCCGGAGGAAGTGCCTGGCAGAGCGCCTCCAACGCCGCCCCGTAGGCACCCTCGGAGGGTGCCGCGTACCCCACGACGAGCCCGTCGGACCGGCCCCCTTCCGGGGTGCGGAACTCCGGATGCCGGAACTCCGCGAGCCCGTCGAGGGCGATTCCACGCCAGGCCGCCGCCTTCACCGCCGACCGCTCCGTCCCGGGCGGCAGCCGCAGCACCGCGTGCAGCCCGGCCGCGACACCGGTGACCTCGACCTGCGGCGCGTGCGCGGCGAGCGCGGCGACGAGCCGGTCACGGCGGCGCCGGTACCGCTGCCGCATCCGCCGCACATGACGGTCGTACGACCCGGACCCGAGGAAGTCCGCGAGCGCCAGCTGATCGAGCGCGCTCGCCCACCCCTCGCGCTCGCCCTTCACCGCGAGCACGGGTTCCACGTACCGCTCCGGAAGCACCATCCAGCCCAGCCGCAGCGCGGGGGACAGGCTCTTGCTGACCGAGCCGAGGTGGACCACCCGCTCCGGGTCCAGCCCCTGTACGGCGCCGACAGGACGGCGGTCGTAGCGGAACTCCCCGTCGTAGTCGTCCTCCAGAACCAGCCCGCCACGCGCGCGTGCCCAGTCGATCACGGCCGCGCGGCGTTCGGGGTGCAGCGGGCCGCCGGTCGGGAACTGGTGTGCGGGAGTGAGCAGTACGGCCCGTTCCCGGTCGAGCAGGCCGACCTGTGCGCCGTCCTCGTCCAGGGGCAGCGGTACGGTCCGTACCCCGGCGGCGGCCAGCAGCTCCCGGTGGAAGCCGAGGCCGTACGCCTCCACGGCCAGTGGCCCGCGCAGTACGGCGTCCGCGCCTCCGCTGCCGCTCGTGCCGCCGAAGAGGAGCCGCAGGGCGTGGGCGAAGCCCGAGCAGACGACGATCCGCGCGGGCTCGGTACGGACGCCACGCGCGCGTGCCAGGTACTCCGCGAGCGCCTCCCGCAGTTCGACCCGGCCGGCCGGGTCACCGGGCCCGAACGCCTCGTTGGGCGCCTGCTGGAGCGCCCGCCGGTAGGAGGCCAGCCAGGCGGAGCGCGGGAACTCCGACGCGTCCGGCTTGCCCTGACGCAGGTCGTGTCGTGGCCCCCGCGCGCGTGGAGGTGCCTTTACGGGGACACGGGAGGCCGCCCTCACGGGTTCGGCGCGCTCGGCGACCCGGGTGCCCGAGCCCTGGCGGGCGGTCAGCCAGCCCTCGGCGACGAGTTCGGCGTAGGCATCGGCCACCGTGTTGCGGGCCACGCCGAGATCGGCGGCGAGGGACCGGTACGGCGGCAACAGGGTGCCGGGCGCCAGCCGACCACCCTGCACGGCGTCCCGCAGGGCACGGATCAACGCGGCCCGCCGCCCACCGGACCCCGACAGCTCCAGTTCCAGATGCAGGTCGGCGCCGATCCGCTCCGCTGAATTGACCCACGTTTCTGCCACAGAAATGCACCCTACAGCCGGTCTTTTCGGCTCGTAGGTTCGTACTCATGACGACGAACACGAGCACTGCGAACCCCACGACCGCCCACCTCACGGAGGTGACGGAAGAGCCCCGGCTGAACTTCGCGAAGACGGCCCCCAAGGTCTTCCGCGCCCTCGTCGGCTTCGACGCGGCGGCCCGTGAGGGCCTCGACCCGGCGCTGGTCGAACTGATCCAGATCCGCGCCTCGCACCTCAACCACTGCGCGTACTGCCTCCACATGCACACGAACGACGCGCGCAGGGCGGGCGAGAGCGAGGACCGGCTGCACCTGGTCGCGGCGTGGCGCGAGGCCCGCCACTTCTACACCCCGAGGGAACAGGCGGCACTCGCCCTCACGGAGGCGGTCACCCTGATCGCCGACGCGGGCGTCCCGGACGACGTCTACACCGAGGCCGCGGCCCACTTCGACGAGCGGGAACTGGCCCAGGTCCTGTCCCTGATCCTCACGATCAACACCTGGAACCGAGTCGCTCTGGCGACCCGCATGGTGGCGGGCACGGACGGGCGCTGACCCGCCTCGGGCAGGACTGGAGGGCGGTCACGAGGCCGGTGGGCGGGTCTACACGGTCATCGGCCTGTCATACGGCCCTATGGGCGCCGGCAGCCGTGTGGTGCCCGTCAGACGGCGGTCCACGGCCGCCGCCACCGCCCGCCCCTCCGCGATCGCCCACACGATCAGCGACTGCCCACGGGCCGCGTCCCCCGCCGCGAACACCCCCGGCACGTTCGTCGCGAAGTCCGCGTCACGGGCGATCGTCCCGCGCGGGTCGAGGACGAGCCCGAGCTGCTCGACCAGGCCGTCCTCCCGGTCGGGACCGGAGAAGCCGAGGGCGAGCAGCACGAGGTCGGCGGGGAGCGTCCGCCCGGAACCGGGCAGCGGCCGGCGCTCCGCGTCCACCTCGACGAGATGCAACTCCCGTACGTGCCCGTCCGCGTCGCCCGTGAAGCGGAGCGTGGACGCCGCGAAGAGCCGCGCGTCGGCGTCCGCCGCGGGCGCCGACTCCAGGTCGCGGGCCTCCTCGTGCGCGGCCGACAGCCGGTAGACCTTCGGGTACGTCGGCCAGGGATCGGAGTCCTCGTCGCGCTCCGCGCCGGGCTGGGCGTAGATGTCCAACTGGGTGACGGAGGTGGCCCCTTCACGCACCGCGGTACCCAGGCAGTCGGCTCCCGTGTCACCGCCGCCGACGATGACGACGTGCTTCCCGGCGGCGGACATCGGGGACGCCGCCAGATCCCCCTGGCACACTCGGTTGGCCAGCGGCAGATACTCCATCGCCTGATGCACGCCGGTCAACTCCCGCCCGGGCAGCGGCAGATCACGCCACGCCGTGGCCCCCACGGCCAGCACCACGGCGTCGTAGCGCGTCCTCAGCTCGGCGGCCCCGATGTCCCGCCCGACGGCGGTCGACGTACGGAACTTGGTCCCCTCGGCCCGCATCTGCTCGACGCGCCGCTCCAGATGGTGCTTCTCCATCTTGAACTCGGGGATGCCGTACCGCATCAGCCCGCCGAGCCGGTCGTTCTTCTCGTACACGGCGACGGTGTGCCCGGCCCGGGTCAGCTGCTGGGCCGCGGCGAGCCCGGTGGGCCCCGACCCGATCACCGCGACCGTACGCCCGGACAGCCGGTCCGGTGGGCTCGGTGGCGCGAAGCCCTCGGACCAGGCCCGGTCGGCGATGGCCACCTCGACGTTCTTGATGGTCACCGCGGGCTGGTTGATGGCCAGCACGCAGCCCGCCTCGCACGGCGCCGGGCACAACCTCCCCGTGAACTCGGGGAAGTTGTTCGTGGCGTGCAGCCGGTCGCTCGCCGCACGCCAGTCCTCCCGGGAGACCAGGTCGTTCCACTCGGGGATCAGGTTCCCGAGCGGACAGGCCTCGTGGCAGAACGGGATGCCGCAGTCCATGCAGCGATCGGCCTGTCTGCTGATGATGGGCAGCAGCGCTCCCGGGACGTACACCTCGTCCCAGTCACGGACCCGCTCCTCGACGGGCCTGCGAGGCCAGTCCTGGCGTGCTGTGGTGAGAAAACCCCTGGGATCGCCCATGGCCGTGTCCTTGCCGTCTTCCCTGCGTACACGTGACGGGGCCGTGCGTCGTCGGGCGGCGCTTCCTTCCGGCCACGATACGACTCGTCGGGCCCGTACGCCGAGCGGGACGCCGGCTCAGGCGACGGCCAGGACGTACAGCACCGAGGCGGCTCCCGAGGCGACCGTGCGTATGTGGTTCCACAGGGTCCACTCGCGCACGTACACGGGCCAGTACGCGGCGGCCTCCGCCGTGTCCGGCTCCAGCTTCAGCAGTGCGTTGTTGCGCGGCACGTTCGCGCCCATGGTGAGCCCGAACGACCCGAGCAGATACAGCGCGCTGCCCACCAACAGCTCCACCGCGCCCTCGTCCGGCCACACCGCCAGCGTGACCACGACGATCACCAGACACAGGGCGGCCGAGCCGATGAACACGAGCATGAAGGGCGGGTTCAACGCGGTGACGTTGATCGCCCGCATCGCCGCGGCCCCCTGCGCGGGCGGCAGCGCGGCGAGCCCCCTCATCACGAAGGTCGAGAACCCGCAGAACACCCCGGCCACCAGCCCGGTACCGAGCACACCCAGCACCACCAGTACGAAGTACGCCCCATCGATCATGCCGACTCCCAGGTCGATCCCCATCCGTTCCCCTCCAGTGAACGCCCTGCCACTGACAACGCCCATGGCTGAACGACGCGAGGCCATACGCGAGCGTCCAGCGGCGGCGCCGGAACCGGGCGGGAGCGGTTCACGGGGCCCGCCGTCACCCTTACGCCGACTCGGCCCGCCGGTCGCTCACATCCGCACCCGCTTCCGTCCCCCATTCCCGAAGCCTCGCTTCCACGGCACCGGAGATCCGCCGCCGAGCCTCGTGCCGCGCGACCCCGCTCATCAGCAACTGGTCGTACGCCGTGTCCACATGCCGTACGGACGCCACGACCGCCGAGACCACCGCCCCCTCGGACAGCGCACGCCCCGCCGCGCTCCGCCCCACCCGCCCACTGCCTCGCACCGAGGCGTGCGCGGCGATCGCCTCCGCCCGGTCCGCCGGACACCCGGGCAGCAGCCGGCGGATCTCCCGCGCGAACGCCTCCGTGAACCGCAGATCCTCCGCGGCCCGCCGCCGCGCGTCCCGCACCCGGCGCCGCCGCCGTGCCTCCGCGTCCGCCAGGCACCGCTCCTCGGCCCGGGCGAGCCCGGCCTCCTCGACCAGGACGCCCTGCCGCTCGTACCGCCCCTGCCGCCGGTTGAACCGCACGACCACCGCCGACAGCCCGCTTTCCTCCCGCGACCTGCGCGTCAACGCGGTGTCGCCTCTCGGTAGGAACACCAGATGCCCGAGATCGGCACAGTCGAGACACCGGGGCGTCCCCTCCTCCAGCACGAGCAACGTCAACGGCCCTCGCCCGCACTCGGCGCAGTGCCGCCGCCTGAGCGATTGCACGACGAGAAGTCCGGGGCGGATCGGGGGAGTTGTGCGGCTGGTCATAGCTGCTTGATTCCCGCCGGTGACCAGGAATCCCCGTACAGGCCCAGCGCTCTGTGTCCGCTCCCACCGGCTCCGCTCCCGGCCGCCGACGGCCACACGGCATCATGGGCCGTGTGCGACTGGAAGCGATCACCTGGGACCGGCTCGGCGACCTCCTCGCCGAACGCGTGCTCGACATGAAGCCGGACGACGGCAGTCCCTGGCCGCGCATCGCCTTCGACGGAGCCCCGGCGGCCCGCCCAGGCGACCTCGCCGAACGCGTGGCCGAGGCACTGCGCATACGCGGCCGTCCCTCGCTCGCCATCGGCACCGCCGGCTTTCTGCGACCCGCCTCCCTCCGGCTGGAGTACGGCCACGAGGACGTGGAGGCCTACTACGACGGCTGGTTCGACACCGGCGCCCTCTGGCGCGAGGTCTTCGGCCCCCTCGAACCCGATGGCGACGGCCGTGTCCTGCCCGACCTCCGCGACCCGCTCACCGACCGCTCCACCCGCAGTCCCTACGTCCAACTCCCGCCCGGCGGCATCCTGTTGCTGCACGGCCCCCTCCTGCTGCGCCACTGGTTCCCGTTCGACCTGACCGTCCACGTCCTCCTCTCCCCGGCGGCCCTGCGCCGTCGTACCCCCGAGGCCGAGCACTGGACCCTCCCCGCCTTCGCGCGCTACGAGAGCGAGACGGACCCCGCCGCCACCGCCGACGTCCTGGTGCGCGCCGACGACCCGCGGCACCCGGCGTGGAACGGCTGACGCGGCCCCGCGGCCCGGACCCGCCCTGGACACGGCGCCCGAAAGCCGCGGACTTCCGGGTGCGCATCCCCAGGAGCGCGGCGAGAATGTAGGGCGCCGGGACTAGCGGTGCCTCCGTGCCGCGCCGGCCGTCCGGCACCGGGAGGTACTTCATGACCACAGCCGGAGACATCATGCACCGCGGCGCCCAGTGGATCCCTGCCCACGAGACCCTTGACCGGGCCGCCCAGCTGATGCGTGAACTCAACGTGGGCGCCCTGCCCATCAGCGACGAGAACGAACGCCTCTGCGGCATCCTCACGGACCGCGACATCGTCGTCGGCTGTGTGGCCATGGGCCACGATCCGGCGAAGGTCACCGCGGGCGAGATGGCCCAGGGCACCCCGCGCTGGATCGAGGCGAGCGCCGATGTCAGCGAGGTTCTCGAAGAGATGAAGGACCACCAGATCCGCCGGCTTCCGGTGATCGAGAACAAGCGTCTGGTCGGCATGATCAGCGAGGCCGATCTGGCCCAGCACCTCACGGACGACCAGATCGCGTCCTGGGCCGAGAGCGTCTACGCCCGGACCACGATGCGCTGATCCCACCGTCCCGTCACGCACTCCCGCCCGGCCGCCCGCGCCGGGCGGGAGTGTGGACGGGACCGGTCGTGTCAGAGCCAGCCGTTGCGCCGGAAGCTCCGGTACAGCACCACACAAACGACGGATATCAGGCCGATCACCAGCGGATAGCCGAACTGCCGGCGCAGCTCCGGCATGTGATCGAAGTTCATGCCGTAGACACCGCAGACCATCGTCGGTACGGCGATCATCGCTGCCCACGCGGTGATCCTGCGCATGTCCTCGTTCTGCGCCACCGTGACCTGCGCGAGGTGCGCCTGCAGAATCGAGTTGAGCAGCTCGTCGAACGCCGCGATCTGCTCCGTCGCCCGCAGCTGATGGTCGGAGACGTCCCGGAAGTACGCCTGTATCTCCGGGTCGATCACCCGTATCGGCCGCGTCGCCAGCTCCTGCAGCGGGCGGTTCAGCGGAGCCACGGCCCGCTTCAGCTCCAGGAGTTCACGCTTGAGCTGGTAGATCCGGCCGGGGTCGACCCGCGCGCCGTTCATCGCGAACACATCCGTCTCGACCTGGTCGATGTCCGCCTGCACCGCGTCCGTGACCTGCAGAAAGTCGTCGACCACATGGTCCGCGATCGCGTGCAGCACGGCTGCCGGGCCCTTGGCGAGCTGCTGCGGGTCGGCCTCCAGGCCCTCGCGCAGCGGGCCCAGTGAGCCGTGCCGGCCATGTCGTACCGTGATCACGAAGTCCTGGCCGACGAAGACCATGATCTCGCCGGTGTTCACCACCTCGCTCGTCGCCGTGAGTTCGGTGTGCTCGACGTAGCAGACCGTCTTGAACACCGCGAACAGTGTTTCGCCGTACCGCTCCAGCTTCGGGCGCTGGTGGGCGTCGACCGCGTCCTCGACCGCGAGCGGGTGCAGGTCGAAGAGCTGGGCGATGCCCGCGAACTCCTGGTCCGTCGGCTCGTGGAGGCCGAGCCAGACGAAGCCCTCGTCGCTCTTGCGGACCCGCCGCACGGCGTCGACCAGGTCCCGGCCGGCCGGGACCCGGACGCCGTCCTCGTAGGCCACGCAGTTCACGACCGCGGAGCCCAGCGGTGACCGGGCGTGGTGACTCAGGTCGACACGCGGGCGCCGCCGCGCCAGCCGTGCCACTCCGCGGAGACCGCCGACCCTGCCCAGGCTCGTGACCCTCCGCAGATTCCCTGCCATGGACATCTGGACCTCCTTCGGATCTCCTCGCGTGACTCTCCTCGTGCCGCACTGTCCGCACCGTGCGTCTGGCTCGCCAGTTTGCCAGCCCTTCGCGAACGCCGGAGGAGCCTGTGGGAACGGAAGGTTCCGCTCCGTTTTCGTCGGGGGAGGGCTCGACCGTCGGACATCTCGTCGTACGGGAGCGTCGACCCGGCCGAACAAAGCGGATGACTGGGATGATCTCGGCATGACGCGAACCGACGGGTATCTCCTCGACAACCGGCAGACCGAGGCGGGACAACGCTTCGACGCCTTCGCCGCCCTCTTCGATCCCACGACCTTCCGGCACTTCGAAGGGTTCGGCGTCGGAGCCGGCTGGCGTTGCTGGGAGGTCGGCGTCGGGGGCACCTCGGTGGTCTCCTGGCTGGGCAAGAAGGTCGGCCCGACCGGAAAGGTCGTCGCGACCGACCTCGACACCACGTGGGTCGCCCCGGCAGCCCGTCCGCCCGTCGACGTACGCGTCCACGACGTCGGCGCCGACGAGCCGCCGGGGGAGGGGTTCGACCTCGTGCACGCCCGGCTCGTCCTCGTCCATGTGCCGGACCGGGAACGGGCGTTGCGCTCGATGATCAAGTCGCTGCGCCCCGGCGGACGCCTGCTGGTCGAGGACGCCGATCCCGCTCTGCAGCCCCTGCTCTGCCCCGACGAGCACGGCCCCGAGCAGCAGCTCGCCAACCGGCTGCGGCACAGCTTCCGCGAGCTGCTCGCGGACAGCGGTGCCGATCTGGCGTACGGCCGCAAACTCCCGCGGCTGCTGCGCGAGGCGGGCCTGCGCAACGTCCAGGCCGACGCGTACTTCCCGGTCACCTCGCCCGCCTGCGCCGCGCTGGAGTCCGCGACGATCCGTCAGATCCGGGAGCGGCTCGTCGCCGGGGGGCATGCCACGGACGAGGACATCGACCGCCACCTGGCCAACGTCGCCGCGGGCGGGATGGACCTGGCCACGGCACCGATGATCTCGGCGTGGGGACGCAAGGGGTAGCCGACGGCGGTCGGCGGCACGGCTCACCGACCGCTCAACTGGCAACCGGCGGCCTCCCGCCCACGCGTTCCACCGCCCGCGCGCCCGCCCGGCACCCCTCCGCCGCCGCGTCCTCGGGTCCGGCGCCCGTCAGCAGGGCGGCGAGGAACGCGCCGGTGAAGGCGTCGCCGGCGCCCGTCGTGTCCCGGGGCGTCGCGGGCACGGCCGGGACACGGGCGCACACGGTCCCCGCGCGGGCCACGATCGCGCCTTCGGCACCCTGCTTGGCGACCACCAGCGGGACGTGGCGGCTCAGCTTGGCCGCCGCGTCCGCCGGGTCGGGCAACCCGGTGAGGAGACAGGCCTCGTCGCGGCTCGGCAGCAGGATGTCCACCCCGGACATGAGATCCAGGCAGCGGTCGACCCCCAGTTCGACGAGGAAGCCCGCCGACGCCGGATCCAGGCTCACCGGTACGCCACGCGCGCGTGCCGACTCCAGGGCCACCGCCACGAGCGCCCGGCTCGGCTCCGAGAACAGCAGATAGCCCGAGAGATGCAGCCGTGCGACCCCGTCGAGCAGTGCGTCCGACCAGTCGGCGGGGTTCAACCGCAGCGAGGCACCGCTCTGGGTCACGAGCGTGCGCTCGGCCGCCGCGTCCGCGTCCACCAGGCAGATCACCGTCCCGGTCGGCGCCTCCGGATCGACGACGAGGTGGGGCCGTACCCCGCAGGCCGTCAGCTCGCGCTCGTGCCACTCGGCCGCGTCCGCACCCACCCGTCCGAGCAGCCGGACCTCCGAGCGGCCCCAATGGGCCGCCCAGCAGGCCACGTTGGCGCCCGCACCGCCCGGCAGGGTCCGGATCGCGGCGGTCGTGTCGGTCCCCGCCGCGAGCGGACCCCGGTGCCGGGCGACGATGTCCGTGATGACGTCCCCGACGACGAGCAGCGCTCCGCCCGGCTCCGTCACGCCCCGGCCCAGGCCGCCGCGATCCGTCCCGCGAGCCGTACGTTGCCGCGGACCGCTGCCAGGTTGGCGCTCAGCGAGGCGCCGTCGGTGTGCCGCACCAGGTAGTCGAGCAGGAACGGCGTCACGGCCTGCCCGCTCACGCCCTGCTCTTCGAGCGCGTGCAGCGCGTCGGCCAGCACGCGCGCGTGGAGCCCGGGATCCAGTTGCTCCTCCGCGGGCACCGGATTGGCGACGATGAACGCCGACTCCGGCGAATCGAGCGCGTCCTGGGCCCGCATCACGTCCGCGACCTGCTCCGGCGTGTCGAGCGTCCAGTCCACCGGGTGCCCGGAGTCGGAGAGGTAGAAGCCGGGGAAGTTGCCGGTGCCGAAACCGGCCACGGCGACCCCGAGGGTCTCCAGCCGCTGCAAGGTGGCCGGCACATCCAGGATCGACTTCACGCCCGCGCAGACGACCGTGATCCTGGTGCGCGCCAGCAGCCCCAGGTCGGCCGACTCGTCCTGGGTCACCGTCCACTCCCGGTGCACCCCGCCGAGCCCACCCGTGGCGAACACCCGTACGCCCGCGCGTGCGGCCAGCAGTGCGGTCGCCGACACGGTGGTCGCCCCGCTCGCCCCGGCGGCCACCGCGAGCGGCAGATCGCGGTGACCCAGCTTGCGGATCCCGTCCTCGTTCGCGACCCGCTCCAGCTGCTCCTTGTCCAGGCCGACATGGGGGCGCCCGTCCAGCACGGCGATCGTGGCCGGTACGGCGCCCTCCTGCCGTACGACGTCCTCCAGTTCCAGCGCCACCTGAAGGTTGCGCGGGCGCGGCAGCCCGTGCGCGATGATCGTGGACTCCAGGGCCACCACGGGTCGACGCGCGTCGACCGCTTCCCGCACTTCTTCGGACACCACCAGCATCACGTGCCTGCTTCCTGTCGTTCGGTCTTCCCTCATCTCTGGCGGGCGGTGCACGTGGTCAAACCCTTGCGGCCTGTGGCAGACGCCACCAGCCTGGGGTTCATGACGGACAACTCGACACGTCTCGACCATGTCGTCCTCTGGGTACGCGACCCGCTCGCCGCCGCCGACTTCTACGAGAAGGCGGTCGGCATGGAGCCTCTGAGGATCACCGAATTCGCCGCGGGGACGGTGTCCTTCCCCTCCGTACGCCTCAACGAGGAGACCATCTTCGACCTCGCGCCCCTCTCCCTGGCGGAGCGCATGAACATGCTCCCCGGGTCCGCCGACAGCGCGGGCCACCCCGTCAACCACGTGTGCCTGTCCCTGTCCCCGGACTCCTTCGACGCCCTGCGATCCCGCCTGGAGGAACGGGACGTACCCGTCTCGGACATCTCGTACGACTCCTACGGCGCCCGGGGCATGGCGAGGCGGAGCTTCTACTTCCGCGACCCCGACGGCAACGTCTTCGAGGCGCGGCACTACGCGTAGGGCACAGGAGAGGACGAGAAGGGGGTGCCCGCGCGTGGGCACCCCCTTCCGAGCGCCGGAGACCGGTCTCGGGAGATCAGACCGGTCGTACGTCGGCCAGCGCCCCGTGCGGATCGAGGACGTACTTGCGGCTCGCGCCCTGGTCAAACTCGGCGTAGCCGCGCGGGGCGTCGTCCAGGCCGATCACGGTCGCGTTGACGGCCTTGGCGATGTGCACGCGCTCGTGCAGGATCGCCCGCATCAGCCCACGGTGGTACTTCATCACCGGGCACTGTCCGGTGGTGAAGGCGTGGCTCTTCGCCCAGCCGAGGCCGAGCCGCATCTTCAGGGTCCCCGACCTCGCGTCCCCGTCGATGCCGCCCGGGTCGTCCGTGACGTACAGCCCCGGGATGCCCAGGGCGCCTCCCGCGCGCGTGACACCCATCAGGGAGTTGAGGACCGTCGCGGGTGCCTCCGGGGCGTCCGGGCCGTGCGCCCGGGCCTCGAAGCCGACCGCGTCGACCGCCGCGTCCACCTCGGGCTCCCCGAGGATCTGGGCGAGCTGCCCCTCGATGTCGCCGCGTGAGACGTCGACGGTCTCGCAGCCGAAACTCCGCGCCTGGGCGAGGCGTTCGGCGTTGAGATCGCCGACGATGACGACGGCGGCGCCCAGGAGCTGTGCCGACGCTGCGGCGGCCAGGCCGACCGGGCCCGCCCCTGCGACGTACACCGTCGAACCGACACCCGCGCCCGCGGTGACCGCGCCGTGGAAACCGGTCGGGAAGATGTCCGACAGCATGGTCAGGTCGAGGAGCTTCTCGCGCGCCT
The DNA here is from genome assembly GCF_053599695.1 of Streptomyces sp. NPDC000878. Taxonomy (NCBI): domain Bacteria; kingdom Bacillati; phylum Actinomycetota; class Actinomycetes; order Kitasatosporales; family Streptomycetaceae; genus Streptomyces; species Streptomyces sp. NPDC000878. The sequence goes on from NZ_JBSFMT010000022.1 coordinate 95,105, forward strand.
GGTCGGGGTCGGGGAACCTCAGCAGGTTGAAGTCCGCGTACGGCACCATCGCGTACTCGGCCTGCCCGCCTACCCAGCCACCCATGTCGACATAGCCATAAGCCGCCCCCGGACGGGCCGGGTTGACGTTCAGGCAGATGCCGGTCTTGCCTTCCTTGCAGTTGCGGCACCGCCCACAGGCGATGTTGAACGGTACGGAGACGATGTCCCCGACGTCGACGTACTCGACGTCCGGCCCGCGTTCGACGACCTCTCCGGTGATCTCGTGTCCGAGGACCAGCCCCTCGGGCGCGGTCGTACGGCCCCGCACCATGTGCTGGTCACTTCCGCAGATGTTGCTGGCGAGCACCTTGAGAATCACCCCGTGCCGGCATTTCCTGCCGACGTTCTGGGGAGCGACTCCCGGCCCGTCCTGGAGTTCAAGCGTCGGGTAGTCGATGCTCCTGACCTCGACCGCGCCCGGCTTGAGATACGCGACTGCCCTGTTCCCGCTCATACGTGATCGCCGTCCCTTCGGCCCCGTGACTTCGGATGCCAGCGGCTGTGCGCACGGCGGAGTCTGCTACCGCTCCCGCGTCCTGGCCACCCCTAGGGCCTGTCGTCAAATTCCCGCCTGCCTCGCGGCGCCATGCACGCTCCCCCAGAGGGGGGACCCCCACTCGCCGCACCGGACACAGGCCCACGTACAACCAGTACGAGGGCCCGCGTCCGGCACGCCGAGAGCACGCACCTGGCGCCGCGAGGCCCGCCCTTCGGGCGGACGACGGGAATTTGACGACAGGCCCTGGCGCGAGGACCGGCCCGAACCGGTTCAGCCGCCCGCTGTCGCGCCCCGGACCCGCCGCAGGCCGCTCCGCGTGAACAGGGCCAGCGCGCCCACGGGTATCAGCAGGCAGGCGGCGGCGAGATTCAGCCACCCGTAGCCCGCCTGGGCCATCACGAGCCCGGAGGCCGCCCCACCGAGGCCCGCCGAGGTGTTCATGACGAGGTCGGACAGCCCCTGAGCGGCGGCGCGCGCGGCCTCGGGCACGGAGTCCGTGAGCAGGGCGGACCCGGAGACCAGCCCGGCCGACCAGCCCAGCCCCAGGACGAAGAGCCCCACCGCGGTGCGGCCGTGACTGCCGCCGGCCGTGCCCGCGAGGAACGCGGCGCAGGCCAGCAGCCCCACGGCGAGACCGATGCCGGACAGCCGCCCGACCCGGTCGGACAGCCGCCCCATGAGCGGCGAGAACGCGTACATGCCCGCGATGTGACCGCTGATGACCAGCCCGATCAGATCGATGCCCGCGCCGTGGTGCCCGAGTGCGACCGGGGTCATCGACATGACCGAGACCATGGCCGTGTGGCACATGGCCACCGTCATCAGCGCGAGCCGGGCACGCGGCGAGGCGGTGACGGCGGCGAGGCCCGCGCGCAGGGACCGGCCCTCGGCCGACCGCTCCTCCACCGGGGCGAGCGACCGGGCCGTGAGCAGCGGATCGGGGCGCAGCAGGACGGCCACCGTCACCGCCGCGACCAGGAAGATCCCGGCCGCCCACAGGAAGGGGCCCGCCGTCTCGGGTATCCCGAGCCCGGACACACTGCGCCCCGCCGGAGCGGCGATGTTCGGCCCGAGGACCGCCCCTATGGTGGCCGCCCACACGACGTTCGAGATGGCCCGGGCCCGCCGGTCCGGCTCGGCGAGATCGGCGGCGGCGAACCGCGCCCCCAGATTCGCCGCCGAGGCCGCGCCGAACCCGGCCATGCCGCACAGCAGCAGCGGAAAGCTGTCGACGACCGACGCGATCACGACGACGCCTGCCCCCAGGGCACCGACGAGATAGCCCAGGACCAGCCCTGGCCGCCGCCCGCGCGCGGTCATCAGCGCCGCCAGCGGCAGGGAGGCGACCGCGGTGCCCGCGACCATCGCGGTGGGCGCGAGCCCGGACAGCGACTCCGTACCGCTGATCCGCTGGGCCAGTACGGAGGCGAGCGCGACGCCGGTGGCCACGCCGAGCCCGCCGAGAATCTGGCTCGCGACCAGCACACCGGAGATCCGGCGCCGGAGCACGGCCAACTCCCCGCCCGCGCGGGCCGACGATGTGGTCACCGGTGCGATCCCCCCTGCTTCCGCACAGTGTTCCCCCACGGAACCTCTTCCCGTACGGGACCCTCTCCTCGTATTGACGGGCCTTCCTGGATGAAACCCTCGGGTCCCGCAGATGAACCCTCAGAACAGCGGCTCGGGCAGCACCCCTTCGAGCGCGAGCAGCTTCCGCTTGGTCTCCAGGCCGCCCCCGAACCCGCCGAGGCCGCCGTCGCTCTCCACGACCCGATGGCACGGCACCACGACCGGCAGCGGATTGGCGCCCATCGCCGCGCCCACCGCCTGGGCCGCACCGGGCTGGCCGACCCGCCCGGCCAGGTCGCCGTACCCCACGACCGCGCCGTACGGCACGCCGGACGCCAGTTCGCGCAGCACCTGGCGGTTGAAGCCGGAGATCAGGGACCAGTCGAGCGGCAGCTCGAAATCGTGCCGCTCGCCTGCGAAGTACGCCGCGAACTGGCGTATCGCCTCGGCCAGGAGCGGGGACCCGGGCGCCTCGACGGGCTCCCCGCCCAGCCGGGAGGCGAGCCGCTCGACAGTCTTCTCACGCACCGGCTCCGTGGCATGGAACACCACGTTCACCAAACCTTCGTGCGTCGCGGCCAGCAGCAGCGGACCGATGTCGGTGCCGACGACCGCCCACACGACCTGCTGCCGGTTCCCCGGTTCCCGCCGCTCGTCCCGCCCATGGCTGTCCATGCGCCCCACCGTACGACCCACCACTGACAACGCCCGGCGCGCGGGTGCCGAGCGGGCTCGGACGAGCCATGAGTGACAAGTGACAGCGGAGGAACAACGGACGGAGAGGTGCGGCACAGACACAGATTGAACGGAGATGCCCGAGTCCGCACACTCCTGCCGCACAAGTGGGGCAAGGCCGTGTTTCTTTGCCGGAAAATCGTTCGACCCTTCCGGAGCCAGTCATACTCTCTGCCACAACCCTGACCGCTGGCCGGTCCTGGGGCGGGGGCGCATTTCAGGGAATTCCGGGACGCAACAGGGCGGAAGGGCAGCCGCACATGCAGGGCACGGTCGACGGATTCAGCTACGGACTCGTCACACCGCTGGTGGCCTACCTCATGGCCTGCCTGGGCGGCGCGCTGGGCCTGCGCTGCACCACCAGATCGATGCTGGTCGCCCAGTCGTGGCGACCAGGGTGGCTGGCGCTCGGCTCCGCCGCGATCGGCTCCGGCATATGGACCATGCACTTCATCGCCATGATGGGGTTCAAGGTCAAGGAGACCCCGATCAAGTACGACATGTGGCTGACCTTCGCCAGCCTGGGCGTCGCCATCCTCATGGTCGGCATCGGGATCTTCATCGTCGGCTACCGGGGCGCGAGCGGAACGGCACTGTTCACCGGCGGCACCATCACGGGCCTCGGCATAGCGTCCATGCACTACCTGGGCATGGCCGGAATGCGCCTCAACGGGAAGCTGGAGTACAACACCCTCACCGTCTCCGCCTCGGTCGTGATAGCCGTCGTGGCCGCCACCGCCGCCCTGTGGGCGGCCGGGCAGATCCGCGGCTTCCTGTGGAGCGTGGGCGCCAGCCTCGTCATGGGGCTCGCCGTCAGCGGCATGCACTACACGGGCATGGCCGCCCTGAGTGTCCACCTCCACACCACGTCCGGGACCCCGGACGGAGACTCGCCCGCGGCCCTGCTGGCCCCCCTGATGATCGGCCCGCTGGCCTTCCTCCTGCTGGCCGGCGTCGTCGTGATGTTCGACCCGCTGATGGTCATGGGCAAGCCCGACCGGCGCCCCGCCGACAACAAGCCCGGCATCCCGGCCCACCCCGCCGTCCCGCACCCCGGCCGACGCCCCTCGCCGCGCCCCGGCCAGCGGCACGAACACCGCAGCTCCCGCACCCCGCAGAACCGGTGATCAGGACCCGTTGTCAGTGGGTGGTCGTACGGTGGATGCCATGCGGCCAGTTTCCAAGATCGAACGCACGGTGGCGCCCTTCGAGGTCGTCAGCCCCTATCAGCCGAGCGGCGACCAGCCGGCGGCCATCGCCGAGCTGGCTCGGCGCATCGAAGCAGGTGAGAAGGACGTCGTGCTCCTCGGCGCGACCGGCACCGGCAAGTCCGCCACCACCGCGTGGATGATCGAGAAGCTCCAGCGCCCCACGCTCGTCATGGCGCCGAACAAGACCCTGGCCGCCCAGCTGGCGAACGAGTTCCGGGAACTCCTCCCGAACAACGCCGTCGAGTACTTCGTCTCGTACTACGACTACTACCAGCCCGAGGCGTACGTCCCTCAGTCGGACACCTACATCGAGAAGGACTCCTCGGTCAACGAGGAGGTCGAACGGCTGCGCCACTCCGCGACCAACTCGCTGCTCACCCGGCGGGACGTCATCGTGGTCGCCTCCGTGTCCTGCATCTACGGCCTCGGTACTCCGCAGGAGTACGTGGACCGGATGGTCCCCCTCAAGGTCGGCGAGGAGATCGACCGGGACCAGCTGCTGCGCCGCTTCGTCGACATCCAGTACACCCGCAACGACCTGGCCTTCACCCGCGGCACGTTCCGCGTGCGCGGCGACACCATCGAGATCTTCCCGGTCTACGAGGAACTGGCCGTCCGCATCGAGATGTTCGGCGACGAGATCGAGGCCCTCTCCACCCTGCACCCGCTCACCGGCGAGATCATCAGCGAAGACGAGCACATGTACGTCTTCCCGGCCACCCACTACGTGGCAGGGCCGGAGCGCATGGCCCGGGCCGTCAACGACATCGAGAAGGAACTCGGCGAACGCCTCGCCGAACTGGAGAAACAGAACAAGCTCCTGGAGGCCCAGCGCCTGAGGATGCGGACGACGTACGACCTGGAGATGCTCCGCCAGATCGGCTCCTGCTCCGGGGTCGAGAACTACTCGATGCACTTCGACGGCCGCCTCCCCGGCTCCCCGCCGAACACCCTGATCGACTACTTCCCGGACGACTTCCTGCTCGTCATCGACGAGTCGCACAACACGGTCCCGCAGATCGGCGCCATGTACGAGGGCGACGCGTCCCGCAAGCGCACCCTCGTCGACCACGGGTTCCGGCTGCCCTCCGCACTGGACAACCGCCCCCTGAAATGGGAGGAGTTCCAGCAGCGCATCGGACAGACCGTGTACCTGTCGGCGACCCCCGGGAAGTACGAGCTGTCCCGGGGCGACGGCTACGTCGAGCAGATCATCCGCCCCACCGGCCTCATCGACCCCGAGGTGGTCGTCAAGCCCACCGAGGGCCAGATCGACGACCTGGTGCACGAGATCCGCACACGCGCCGAGAAGGACGAGCGTGTCCTGGTCACCACGCTCACCAAGAAGATGGCCGAGGACCTCACCGACTACTTCCTGGAACTCGGCATCCAGGTCCGCTATCTGCACAGCGACGTCGACACCCTGCGCCGGGTCGAACTGCTGCGCGAACTCCGCTCCGGCGAGTTCGACGTCCTGGTCGGCATCAACCTCCTCCGGGAGGGCCTCGACCTGCCCGAGGTGTCCCTGGTGTCGATCCTCGACGCCGACAAGGAGGGCTTCCTGCGCTCCGGCACCTCCCTGATCCAGACCATCGGCCGCGCGGCGCGCAATGTCTCGGGCCAGGTCCACATGTACGCGGACAGGATCACCCCGTCGATGGAGAAGGCCATCGAGGAGACCAACCGCCGCCGGGAGAAGCAGGTCGCGTACAACAAGGAGCGGGGCATCGACCCGCAGCCCCTCCGCAAGAAGATCAACGACATCGTCGCGCAGATCGCCCGCGAGGACGTCGACACGGAACAGCTCCTCGGCTCGGGCTACCGCAAGTCGAAGGACGGCAAGGGCGCCAAGGCCCCGGTGCCCGCGCTCGGCGGCAAGGCGGCCAAGGGAGCCAGGGCCGGCAAGGGCAAGGCAGGGCAGACGGTGCCGACCGACCGTCCTGCGGCCGAACTCGCCGACCAGATCGAGGAGATGACGGCACGGATGCGCGCCGCCGCGGCCGACCTCCAGTTCGAGATCGCCGCCCGGCTGCGCGACGAGGTGTCGGAGATGAAGAAGGAACTGCGCCAGATGAAGGAGGCGGGCCTGGCCTGACCGCCACACAGGGCACACGGGGCGCCGGCCGCCGCACCGGTCGGGCACCCCGGCCGGCCTGCATGAGCTGCGTCGTACGCGCAGTGTTGCAACACCGACACAAAGTGCGCCCGAGGCTTCGGCACTGTCAGTGCTCGTGCGTAGGGTTCAGGTCATCCGCGGACCCCGCGGCAACAGGGGATCGCTTCGAGAGGGGAACAGCGCGTGGTGGACGTATCCAAGGGCGGGACGCCCAGTGGCAGCGTCAATCTGACCAAGGGTCAGGCCATCAACCTGCAGAAGAGTGACGGGGGCACCCTGACCGCGGTGCGCATGGGCCTCGGCTGGCAGGCGGCTCCCCGGCGTGGCCTGTTCGGCTCGCGCACACGGGAGATCGACCTCGATGCCTCCGCCGTGCTCTTCGCCGACAAGCAGCCCGTCGACGTCGTGTTCTTCCGCCACCTCGTGAGTGACGACGGCTCCGTGCGGCACACCGGCGACAACCTCGTCGGCGGTGTCGGCCAGGGTGGTGACGACGAGGCGATCCTCGTCGACCTGCCGCGCGTGCCGGTCCACATCGACCAGATCGTCTTCACCGTGAACTCCTTCACGGGCCAGACCTTCCAGGAGGTGCAGAACGCGTTCTGCCGACTGGTCGACGAGACCAACGGCGACGAACTCGCCCGCTACACACTGGACGGCGGTGGCCAGTACACGGCCCAGATCATGGCGAAGGTGCACCGCGCGGGCGCGGGCTGGCAGATGACGGCCCTCGGTACCCCGGCCAACGGCCGCACCTTCCAGGACCTGATGCCGGCGATCCTGCCGCACCTGTAAGCGGGCCCGCGCAGCCCAAGGAAGCAAGAGAACGACACGGGGGGACGAAGGCGATGACGGCCGAGCTGGTCCGGGGGCAGAACCATCCGCTCTCCCAGGTCCGCCTCGAAGTGCGGATCTCGGCCGGCGCGCCGATCGTGGCGGGGGCCACGATCGGCGACGAGCAGGGCAAGGTCCACGGCGTCGAGTGGGTGGCCCACCCCGGTGCTCCCACGCTCCCCGGCCTGGAGGTCTCCAAGCAGGCGGCTGCCGACCACCGGCTCGCCGTGGATCTGGGTGCCATGCCGGAGTCCGTGCACCGGATCAGCGTGCTGCTCGCCCTGCCGTCCGGTGTGGGCGGCCCGGTCCGCTTCGGCGCCGTGGCCGCCCCTTTCGTCGCCGTCACCGGGCTCGACGGCGCCGAGGTCGTCAGTTACACGATCACGGGCCTGGAAGCAGAGTCGGCCGTCGTCGCCCTGGAGCTGTACCGCAGACAGGACACCTGGAAGGTGCGCGCCATCGGCCAGGGGTACTCCGGCGGCCTCGCTGAACTCCTCACCGACCAGGGCCTCCCCGAGGCCCGCCGCCTCGCGGACACCATCAACGAGGCGGTGTCCCAGGCCCACTCCCGCTCGGTGGCACCCCCTCCACCCCGTACGCCGGACAGCGACCGCACCCGTCGGACGGCATCCCCCGCACCCGCGCAGTCCGCGTCGCCGTACGCGGCCCAGGCGCCGCAGGACACCCCGCCTTCCAGCACACCGGAGCAGGCCGGTTCCGTGGTCCAGGGCGGCTCTGCCTCCCCGCAGCCCTCATCGCCGTACGGGGGTGAGGGCCCGCAGAACACCCCGGCGCGGGCCGGCCAACCGGACGCTTCGCCCCAGGCGGGCCACGCCGGGGAAGCCACGCAGGCCGCCGGCCCGGTCAACTACAGCCACCCCGGCCGCCGTACGGCAGCTCCGCCACCGGCCCCACCGACCGCACCCCCGGTCCAGCCCGGACAGCCGCCGCGGCCGGTCGCGGGTGACGCGACCGGGTGGTCCATGGACGAGCGGCTCTACAACCAGGTCTGGGGGATGTTCGAGGACCTGGCGCGCACCGCCGCCGCGTACCGCAGTGCGGTGGACTTCGCTGACTCGCGCCTGGAACAGGAGATCGACCGGGCGCTGGCCGATCCCCGCAACCGGCTCGGCGGGCAGGGCGACGGCGCCCGGGAAGCGGCCCGTGCCAAGCACGCCCAGCTCGTCGACCAGGCCCGCGCCGCCCTCGACCGCGACCTCTCCCAGCTCACCGCCGAGGCCGAGGTCGTCGAGCCCGCGCTGCCCCTGGCGTACGCACGCTGGGACAGCCCCGTCTGGCGCGGTTATCGCGTGCCGATGGAGATGCCCATGGCACTGCGGCTGGGCGACCTGCGGCTGCCCGAGAGCGTCGACCTGAGCATTCCGATGCTCGTCCGGCTGCCGTTGGAGCGCGGCCTGTGGATCGACAGCGGTGGTGAGTCGGCCGACGGCTCGCTCGTCGACTCCGACGAGCTGCGCCGGCTCGCCATGGACACGGCGGTGACGCACGCGGCCCGGCTGCTGGCCGTCCATCCGGCGGGCGAGTTCGCCGTGCACGTCATCGACCCGGCGGGCGCGGGCGCCCCGCCTCTCGCACCACTCGTGCGGACCGGTGTGCTCGCGGGTCCGCCTGCCGCCGGGGCCGCCGGTGTCACTGACGTCCTGGGCAGGCTGACCCAGCGTGTCGACCTGGTGCAGATGGCGTTGCGCGCCGGCGCGGCCGACTCGCTGCCGCCCGATCTCGACACCGCTCAGCAGCTGCTGATCGTCAACGACTTCCCGCACGGTTTCGACGACCGGGCGGTGACCCAGCTGCGCTATCTCGCGGACGAGGGCCCTGCCGTCGGCGTCCATCTCATGATGGTCGCCGACCGCGAGGACGCCGCCGCGTACGGGCCGTTGCTCGACCCCCTCTGGCGTTCGCTTCTGCGACTCACCCCGGTGCCCGACGACCACCTTGCCGACCCGTGGGTCGGCCATGCCTGGACGTACGAGCCGTCGGTCGTGCCGCAGGGCAGCCAGGTGCTCCAGCAGGTACTCAGCCAGGTCGCGGCGGCCCGCCGTTCATGGAACCGCTGACGCCCGCGAGCACTTCACCAAGCATCAGTAAAGCCCTTTGACCTGCGGATTTTGATTCTATTTTACCAATCTCTTTACCTTTCCTTGGTGATTGGGGTACTGTTCTCCACACGGAGGGGAGTACTCCCTACCTGCTGCGGCGTACCCGTCAATACGGATCAATCCAGATCCCGGGGCGTCGGCCCGCAGGCACCGGGCGCGTGAAGGAGCCGGGTTGTCGCGGGTGGAAGAGACCTCCGGTAGCGACGACGCTGAAATTTGCCGTTACGTACTGCCGGAGGCGCAGTGAATGTTTCCCCGACCCTTTGGGTCCTGACCATCGTGGGTCTCGCCGCTCTGATCGCGGTGGACTTCTTCATCGGGCGCAAGCCACACGACGTATCGATCAAGGAAGCCGGAATCTGGACGGTCGTCTGGATAGCCCTGGCCGGGCTCTTCGGCCTGGGGCTGCTCGTGTTCGGCGGCGGTGAGTCCGGCGGCGAGTTCTTCGCGGGCTTCATCACCGAGAAGTCGCTGAGTGTCGACAACCTCTTCGTCTTCGTCCTGATCATGGCGAAGTTCGCGGTGCCCTCGCAGTACCAGCAGCGAGTGCTCCTCGTCGGCGTTCTCATAGCGCTCGTCCTGCGTGCGATATTCATCGCCGCCGGCGCCGCGATCCTCGCGAGCTTCGCGTGGGTGTTCTACATCTTCGGTGCCTTCCTCATCTGGACCGCCTGGAAGCTGATCCAGGAGGCCCGTACCGACGACGAGGACGAGGAGTTCGAGGAGAACAAGCTGCTCAAGGCCGCCGAGAAGCGGTTCGGTGTGGCCGACCGCTACCACGGCACCAAGCTGTGGATCGAGGAGAACGGCAAGCGCGTCATGACGCCGATGCTGGTCGTGATGCTCGCGATCGGTACCACGGACGTCCTGTTCGCCCTCGACTCGATCCCGGCGATCTTCGGCCTGACCCAGGACCCGTACATCGTCTTCACCGCCAACGCCTTCGCCCTGATGGGTCTGCGGCAGCTGTACTTCCTCATCGGCGGCCTGCTGAAGAAGCTGGTCCACCTCTCGTACGGCCTGTCGGTCATCCTCGGCTTCATCGGCGTCAAGCTGGTGCTGCACGCGCTGCACGAGTCCGGCGTCCATGTACCGGAGATCTCCATACCGGTCTCCCTCGGCGTGATCTGCGCGGTCCTGATCGTCACCACGATCACCAGCCTGATCGCCTCCAAGAAGCAGGCGGCGGCCGAGGCGGCGCAGGAGGAGAGCGAAGGCGCTCCGAAGGACAGCATCGGCGCCTGACCGCGTCGGACGCAGGAGCAACCACATCGGGAGCGGTGCGCGGCGAATCGCCGACCACCGTTCCCGGTGCTTCGTTGGGAGCCGAGCACCCGTACTGCGGAGGCCGGCGAATTCCCGCAGGCGGCGGGCCTTGCCGCCGTGGGGCTCCGGGCCGGGCGAACCGGTTGCGGGAGGCCGGTGAGAGGGCCCGGGGTACGGGGCCCGAGCTCGGTTCGGGGCGCGATCCTGGAGCGCAGAGCGCAGAGCGCAGAGCGCAGAGCAGGGCAGTGCGCGGCGGGACGGGGGCGGGGTACGGGGCCGACGCGTGGCAGGGCTGCGCGCGGGGTGGGGCACGGGCACACGAGCCGGTTCGCGGCGCGAGCCTGGCGCGCGGCAGAGGGGTTGGTGCGCGGGCCAGGGCGCAGTCCGTCAGGGGGGCGGTGTGAGGGGCGGGCAGCGGGTCGGCGTGCGCATGCGGGGCCCGGGTCCCTCTGCGACGATCGCTGAATGATCGTCCGGCTGCGGTCGCTCGTGACGCGGTGGACGGCCGTTGTGCCGGTGGCCGCGGTCGTCCTGCTCGTGTTCACGTGGGGGCGCGACCTTCCCGGTGTGGTCGTCGGGCTGGTGACGCTGGTGCTCGCGGGAGCGGTGCTGGCCGCCGTGCACCACGCCGAGGTGATCGCCCACCGCGTCGGTGAACCCTTCGGCTCCCTCGTGCTGGCCGTCGCCGTCACGATCATCGAGGTCGCCCTGATCGTCACGCTGATGGCCGACGGCGGGGACAAGAGCTCCACCCTGGCCAGGGACACCGTCTTCGCGGCCGTGATGATCACCTGCAACGGCATCGTCGGGCTGAGCCTCCTCACCGCCTCGCTCCGCCACGGGACCGCGGTCTTCAACCCGGAGGGCACCGGCGCCGCCCTCGCCACGGTCGCGACGCTGGCCACGCTCAGCCTGGTGCTGCCGACGTTCACCACCAGCAAGCCGGGCCCCGAGTTCTCCACCGCCCAGCTCACCTTCGCCGCGCTCGCCTCACTGACCCTGTACGGCCTGTTCGTCGCGACCCAGACCGTGCGGCACCGCGACTACTTCCTGCCGATCACCAGCCAGGGCGAGGTCATCACCGCGGACGGTCACGCGGAGCTGCCGACCGCCCGCGATGTCAGGGTCAGCCTGGGACTGCTGAGCCTGGCGCTGGTCGGTGTGGTCGGCCTCGCGAAGGGAGTGTCGCCGACCATCGAGTCCGGCGTGGAGGCGGCCGACCTGCCGCATGCCGTCGTCGGTGTGATCATCGCCCTGCTCGTGCTGCTTCCCGAGACCATCGCCGCGCTGCGCTCCGCACGCCGCGACCGGGTGCAGACCAGCCTGAACCTCGCCCTAGGATCCGCGATGGCCAGCATCGGCCTGACCATCCCCGCCGTGGCCCTGGCGTCCGTCTGGCTCTCCGGGCCACTGGTCCTCGGCCTCGGCGCCACGCACATGGTGCTGCTCGCCCTGACCGTGGTGGTGGGTTCGCTCACGGTGGTGCCCGGGCGGGCCACGCCGCTCCAGGGAGGCGTACACCTGGTGCTGTTCGCGGCCTACCTGGAGCTGGCGATCAACCCCTGACCGCCGCCGCAGGTCACTCCGTGGCCGGTACGGCGGCGGCGAGGTGGGGCACCGGCCGGGTCTCCGGCAGCAACGCGAAGCACCCCAGGCTGAACAGCGCGATCCCGGTCAGATACACGCCCACGCCCCACGGGATCCGGCCCCCGTGCTCGGCCAGCGCCGTCGCCACGATCGGCGTGAGCGCGCCGCCCAGAACCCCGCCGAGGTTGTAGCCGACGGCGGCGCCCGTGCACCGTACGCGGGGCTCGTACAGCTCCGGCAGATAGGCGGCGATCACCGCGAACATCGTGATGAACGCGATCATCGCGACCAGGAAGCCGAGGAACATCGGCAGCGGTTCGCCCGTCGACAGCAGCGCGACCATCGGGCACATCCACAGAGCGGCGACGGCACAGCCCGTGAGACACAGGGGCCGGCGGCCGTAACGGTCGCCCAGAAGAGCCGCCACCGGTGTCAGGGCGCCCTTGACCACCACCGCGGCCATGATGCAGCCCAGCATGACGGTACGGCTGACCCCGAGCCGTTCCGTCCCGTAGGCGAGGGACCAGGTCGTCACCGCGTAGAACACGGCGTAGCCGACCGCGAGCGCGCCCGCCGTCAGCAGGACCAGCCGCCAATGGTCGCGCACCACCTCGGCGAGCGGCACGCGCGCGTGGTCGTCGATCTCCAGGAAGCTCGGGCTCTCCGCGAGCGACGAACGCAGCCACAGCCCCGCCACCGCGAGCACCCCGGCCGCCCAGAACGGCACCCGCCACCCCCACGAGGCGAACTGCGCCTCCGTGAGCGACGCGGACAGGGCCAGCATCACGCCATTGGCGAGCAGGAAGCCCACCGCGGGGCCGATCTGCGGGAAGCTCGCCCACAGGGCGCGCCGTTCGGCGGGCGCGTGCTCCGCGGTCAGCAGGACCGCCCCGCCCCACTCCCCGCCGAGCCCGAGCCCCTGGAGAAAACGCAGCACCAGGAGGAGCACGGGAGCGGCCATGCCGATCGACTCGTACGTCGGCACGCAGCCGACCGCGACCGTCGACGCACCGGTCAGCAGCAGCGAGGCGACGAGGACCGGGCGTCGCCCGCGCCGGTCCCCGATGTGCCCGAACAGCACCGACCCCAGCGGCCGGGCGACGAAGCCCACCCCGAACGTCCCGAAGGCGGCCAGCGTCCCGGCCAGCGGCGAGAACGTCGGGAAGAACAGTGGCCCCAGAACCAGCGCCGCCGCGGTGCCGTAGACGAAGAAGTCGTAGAACTCGATGGCCGTCCCCGCGAGCGAGGCGGTGGCCAGCCGCACCATGGAAGGCGCCTTTACCGTGCGTACATCGTGCATGCCGGGTCAACTACCCACGGTGACCGCGCGTTACGGGGGCGTGCGGGGGCCGGCCGGGATCAGTACGTCACGGTGATGCGCCGGTCGAGGCCGTCCACCCTTATCGACCCTCCATAAGGGATGACGATCTGCGGATCCGTGTGTCCGAAGTCCACGTCGAAGACGGCCATCATGCCGGGAGCGTAGGCGCGCAGCGCGCGTTGGACCGCCTCCCGCTGCTCGGCGGCGTAACGGGCGCCCTCCTCGGGGCTGTTGGGACACTCGAAGGACCAGGTCTTCGCGCGGGCCATCAGCAGCGCGGAGAAGCGCTGGAGCAGACCGCGCTCACCCATGTTGCGCAGGATGCGGAAGACCTCCTCCCCGCTCGGCAACTCCTCCGAGGTCTCCAGGAACAGCACGCCGCCGTCGTACTCCGTCAGATCGTGGGAGATCTCGCGGTCGGCCATCAGCAGCCAGGCGACGATCTCCAGACAGCCGCCCCAACTGCGGCCCCCCACCACACGGTCGGCGTTCTCCCAGGTCCAGCCGGTGCCGGGCCGGGTCTCCGGCTCGCTGTCGAAGGTCGCGGGGTCGGCCCAGTCGCGGTTGACGTCGTTCCAGCGCTCGGCGGGCCGCAGTTCGTACTCGCCCGAGGTGAACAGGGCGGCCCGCAGGGACTCGGCGGTCAGCGGGTCCATGGCCACGGGACGCCCGAGCGCCGTCATCACGGTCGCGCCGTGGAAGCCGACGATCCCGGTGTTGTACAGGTACGCCAACAGGCAGGTGTTGTCGCTCATCCCGAAGAACGGCTTCGGGTTCGCCCGGATCAACTCCCGGTCCAGGAACGGCAGCACGGTGATCTGGTCGTCGCCGCCGATCGACGCGATGACCGCCCTGACGTCCGGATCGGCGAACGCCGCGTGGATGTCGTCGGCCCGCTCCTGAGGCGTCGCACCCATCTTCCGGGTCGCCGGGTACTCGACCGGTTCGAGTCCGAACTCCTTGCGCAGCCGCTCCAGCCCCAGTTCGTGCGGGCGTGGGAAGAGCCCGGGCAGTCCGGCGCCCGGCGAGATGACGGCGATGCGGTCGCCGGGTGAGGGCTTGGGGGGACAGGCGGGCGTCGTCATGCCGGGAGCGTACGGGCCACCGCGCTGTCGGCGCACCGTGATAAACCGGGGCTGAGCAGCGGTCCTCGACAGGCCGCCACCCCTGAACGGACCGGAGGAACTGTGCCCCGCACCCTTGCCAACGCCCCGATCATGATCCTCAACGGGCCCAACCTGAACCTCCTGGGCCAGCGCCAGCCGGAGATCTACGGCTCCGACACGCTCGCCGACGTCGAAGCCCTGTGCGCCAAGGCGGCGGCCGGGCACGGCGGCACGGTGGACTTCCGGCAGTCCAACCACGAGGGCGAGTTGGTCGACTGGATCCAGGAGGCACGCCTCCACCACGCCGGCATCGTCATCAACCCCGGCGCCTACTCCCACACGTCCGTCGCGATCCTGGACGCGCTCAACACCTGCGACGGCCTGCCGGTGTTGGAGGTCCACATCTCCAACATCCACCAGCGCGAGACGTTCCGGCACCACTCGTACGTCTCCCTGCGCGCCGACGGCGTCATCGCGGGGTGCGGTGTGCAGGGGTACGTGTTCGGGGTGGAGCGGGTCGCCGCGCTGGTGGGGGCGGCGGCGGAGGCGTGACGTACGCCGGACAAGCGGAGGCGGAGAGTCCGGTTGTCAGTGGTGGATGCCACCATCGACGCATGACCACAACTCACCGAACACCATCGGCCCCCACCGCCCCTACAGCCGCCCCGCCTCCACGATCCGCCGCAGGAACTGCTGGGTGCGCTCCTGCTGCGGATCGCCGAACACCTGGTCCGCCGTGCCGCGTTCCAGGACGACGCCGCCCTCCAGGAAGCACACCTGGTCCGCGACATCGCGGGCGAAGCCCATCTCGTGGGTGGCCAGGACCATCGTCATGCCGTCGCCCTTCAGATCCCGGACGACGGCGAGGACCTCGCCCACGAGTTCCGGGTCGAGGGCAGCGGTGATCTCGTCGAGGAGCAGCAGCCGGGGGCGTACGGCCAGGGCGCGGACGATCGCGGCCCGCTGCTGCTGGCCGCCGCTCAGCCGGTCCGGATACTCGCCCGCCTTCGCGCCGAGCCCGAGCCGCTCCAGCAGCTCACGGGCGTGCTGCTCGGCCTCCGCGCGGTCCACGCCGTGGACGCGGCGCGGGGCGAGGGTGATGTTCTCCAGGACGGTCATGTGCGGAAAGAGGTTGTACGCCTGGAAGACCACGCCGATCCGGCGGCGCACAGCGTCCTGGTCGGTGCGCGGGTCGGTGATCTCCTCGCCGTCCAGCCAGATCGCGCCGTCGTCGATGTCCTCCAGCAGGTTCGCGCACCGCAGCAGCGTGGACTTGCCGGAACCGGACGCGCCGATCAGGGCGGTCACCGTGTGGGAGGCGACCTCCAGATCGACGTCCCGCAGGACGACCGTCTCGCCGAACGTCTTGCGTACGGACTCCATACGCAGCACGGGGGAGGAGCCCTCGGGGATGTCGCTCACAGTGTTCCTCCCTGCGCCCGCTGCCGGTCCATCCGGGCCGTCACCCAGTCGGTGAAGCGGGTCATCGGGATGGTCAGCGCGACGAAGACCAGTCCCGCGACGATGTACGGCGTGTAGTTGAGGCTGCGGCCCACGATGATGTCGGCCGCGCGTACGGCGTCGACCGCGCCGCCGATCGAGACGAGCCCGGTGTCCTTCTGCAGAGACACCAGGTCGTTCAGCAGCGGCGGCACCTGGCGCCGTACGGCCTGCGGCAGCACGACGTGCCGCAGCGCCTGCCGGTTGGTCAGCCCGAGCGAGCGCGCCGCCGCCCGTTGCGAGGGATGCACGGACTCGATGCCGGCCCGGAACACCTCGGCGACGTACGCCGAGTACGTCAGCGTCAGCGCCGTACCGCCGAGGAGCACCGGGTCCACGGTGATGCCCTGGAGCCGCAGCGCCGGGACGCCCAGGACGACGATCATCAGGTTGATGATCAGCGGGAGGCCGCGGAAGAAGTCCGTGTACGCGGCGGCCAGCGCGCGCACCGGGAAGAACACCGGGCCGCGCAGCGTACGGGCGATCGCGATCAGCATGCCCAGGACGAGCACCGCGACGCCGCAGATCAGCAGCAGCCGTACGTTGAGCCACAGCCCTTCGAGGACCTTGGGGAACGCCTCGCGCGCGTACTCCCCGTTGAAGAACGTCTCCTTGGTGCGCGGCCAGCCCGGCGCGTTGACGACGACCAGGTAGAGGACGACCCCGGTGACCAGGGTGGACACCGCGGCGATCGACGTGGCGCGGCGCGCGCGGGTGCGCTTGAACCGTTCACGGTCGATCCGCCGCTGCGAGGGGACGTAACCGTCGCCCCGGTCCGGCATGTCGCCCGGGTCCTCCTGCCCGGACTCCTCCTTCACTGCGGTCACTTGAGCACCGGAGCGTCGACGGCGTCCGACAGCCACTGCTTCTCGATCGAGGCGAGCGTGCCGTCCTTGCGCAGGGCGTCCACCGCGGTCGTCACGCAGGAGGTGAGCGCGCTGCCCTTGTCGAGCACCAGCCCGAACTGCTCCGGCGTACCGCCCTGGTTCTCGAACTGCCCGACGATCTTCGCGTCGGTCACCTCGGCGGCGGTGATGTAGAAGGCGGTCGGCAGGTCGACGACGATGGCGTCCACCTGGCCGTTCTGCAGCGCGGACTTGGCCTGGTCGTTCTTGGCGTACGCGGCCGGTTCCTGGGTCGGCTTCACCACGTCCTCGATGTAGTTGAGGCTCGTGGTGCCGACCTGGGCGCCCAGCTTGAGGCCCTTGAGGTCCGCGATGCTCGTCGCCTTGGCGGCCTTGGAGGTCTTCAGCGCGATGACGGCCTGGCGCACGTCGTAGTAGCCGGACGAGAAGTCCACGGCCTTCTTGCGCTCGGTGCTGATCGACACCTGGTTGATGTCGAAGTCGAAGGTCTTCTCCCCGGGCGCGAACGCCTTGTTGAAGGGCACGCTCTGCCAGACCACGTTCGCCTTGTCGTAGCCGAGCTGCTTCGCCACTGCGTACGCGACCGCCGACTCGAAGCCCTCGCCGTTGGCGGGCTTGTCGTCCTTGAACCACGGCTCGTACGCGGGCTCGTCGGTGGCGATCGTCAGTTTGCCCGAGGTCTCGGTGGCCAACTTGCCCTTGGCGCAGGTGGCTGCGGCCGTCCCGGTGGGATTGGCGGCGCTCTCCTCCTCCGGCTGCGGGGCGCAGCCGACAGCGGTGGCGAGCAGGGCGACGGTGGCGGCGGCGACTGCGCGGCGCAGCAGGTGAGGGGCAAGGTGCATGGCGGGAGAGTGGCAGCGAGGCGTGCCATTTGTCCAGGTCACAGGCGGAATTGTCCGCATAGTGGGAACGTGTGTTGCGTTTCTGTGAACGCTCCCTGTGAACGCCGGGGCCGCCGACCGAGGGCGGGGATCGACAGGTCGGCGGCCCGTGCCGCCCAGGAGCCGTCATCCTGCGCGGGGCTGCCTCCAGTGGACTGCGCCAGGGCGCACGCCGGGAGCGCGTGTACGGCGCCAGCGTGCGTGTTCGTTTCACACGGGGCG
The DNA here is from genome assembly GCF_053599695.1 of Streptomyces sp. NPDC000878. NCBI lineage: Bacteria > Bacillati > Actinomycetota > Actinomycetes > Kitasatosporales > Streptomycetaceae > Streptomyces > Streptomyces sp. NPDC000878. Next base: position 112,980 of record NZ_JBSFMT010000022.1, read on the forward strand.
CGCGTTCACCAACTGCGCGCCCCTGGAACGGGGTTCGGCGGGCTCACCAGCCCCGTGCGTGCCACTCCGGCAGGTGGGGCCGCTCCGCACCCAGGGTGGTGTCGTTGCCGTGCCCCGGATAGACCCAGCTCTCGTCCGGGAGCGGCTCGAAGATCTTCGTCTCCACGTCGTGGATCAGGCTGGCGAAGGCCTCGGGGTCCTTGCGTGTGTTGCCCACGCCGCCGGGGAAGAGGCAGTCCCCGGTGAACACGTGCGGATGCCCGTGCGGGTCGTCGTAGACGAGCGCGATCGAGCCCGGCGTGTGTCCGACCAGGTGGCGCGCGGTGAGTTCCACGCGCCCCACGCGGATCGTGTCTCCGTCGTCGACCGGTACGTCGGTCGGTACGGGGATGCCCTCGGCGTCGTCCCGGCCCGCGTACGTACGGGCGCCGGTGGCCGCGACGACCTCCGCGAGTGCCTGCCAGTGGTCCCCGTGCTGGTGCGTGGTGACGAGCGACGCGATGCCGTCGTCGCCGATCAGTGTGATCAACGTATGGGCGTCGTTCGCCGCGTCGATCAGCAACTGCTCGTCCGTGGCCCGGCAGCGCAGCAGATAGGCGTTGTTGTTCATCGGGCCGACCGCGACCTTGGTGATCATCAGGTCCTGCAACTCGTGCACATCGGCGGGGCCGCCGACCTTCACCGCTCCGCTGTACGTCATGGCGTTCAGCCTATAGCGGCGCCCGTGGCCCTACAGCGGGGGCAGTGCGGGCAGGGCTCCGCCCGAGACGTCGAGTCCCGCTCCGTCGCGGCGGCCGGCGAGCCACCCCAGCAGCTCCGGTGCCGGGCCGCTGACCGTCATGTCGGGCTCGGCCGCTTCGCCTCCCGTGCTCCACGCGCGCGTGCCGTCCGTGAGCGAGGTGGGCGGCACCTCGGGGTGCCCGGCGAACCGGTCGGCCAGGAACGTGATCTCCCGCTCCGTGAACTCCGCCGGGAGGTCTTCCAGCTCGTACCCGATCCCCAGGTCCACGTGGTGCAGCTCGACCTCGGCCCAGCGCCGGAACGGCACATTGGAGGCGGAGTCGATGACGCCGTTGCGCAGTTCCACCGTGCGCGTCCAGTCCGCGGGCTCGGCCCCCGCCTCCTGGAAGCGGGCCGCACTCTCGCGTACGTCCGCCAGCTGTACGTCGAGGGGGCGCGGGGCGTCGCGCTCGATGCCGGCGTCCCGGGCCTCTCCGGAGGCGTACATGTGACGTCCTTCGAAGACGTTCACGAGAGCGTCCGCGTTGCGGGCGAGGTGGGCGAGGACATGGCCGCGGGTCCAGCCCGGCAGCCGTGACGGCTCGGCCACCGAATCGTTGTTCAATTTCGTGGCTGCGGTGAGCAGTCGCTCCGTCGCGTCACGTACAGATCCCAGGTCGCGCACATGATCAGCCATGGCGCCGACGATAGCCCCGCCACACGTTCGGGTGAAGGTAGCGGCCAGGACCCGTAAATCGAATGTGCGTGCTATATGGTCGGGCGTGGCGTCGGGCATGCTGGATGGCCGGGGATTGTTACCGCCCCAGGAATCCGACCGGCGTTGTCAGTGGCTCCCCCTAGTCTGAGAAAGCACGGGGGCCCCGCCCCTGTCACTTCTTCCCAAGAAAGGTGCGGACCGGCGTGGCCGACCGTCTCATCGTCCGTGGCGCGCGCGAGCACAATCTCAAGAATGTCTCGCTCGACCTCCCGCGTGACTCGCTCATCGTCTTCACGGGCCTGTCCGGGTCGGGCAAGTCCTCCCTGGCCTTCGACACGATCTTTGCCGAGGGCCAGCGCCGCTACGTCGAGTCGCTCTCGTCGTACGCCCGCCAGTTCCTCGGCCAGATGGACAAGCCGGACGTCGACTTCATCGAGGGCCTCTCGCCGGCCGTCTCGATCGACCAGAAGTCGACCTCGCGCAACCCGCGCTCGACGGTCGGCACCATCACCGAGGTCTACGACTATCTGCGTCTGCTCTTCGCGCGCATCGGCAAGCCGCACTGCCCCGAGTGCTCCCGCCCCATCTCGCGCCAGTCGCCGCAGGCCATCGTCGACAAGGTCCTCTCGCTGCCGGAGGGAAGCCGCTTCCAGGTGCTGTCGCCGCTGGTGCGCGAGCGCAAGGGCGAGTTCGTCGACCTCTTCGCGGACCTCCAGACCAAGGGCTACTCCCGCGCGCGGGTGGACGGCGAGACGGTCCAGCTGTCCGACCCGCCCGCGCTGAAGAAGCAGGAGAAGCACACCATCGAGGTGGTCATCGACCGCCTCACGGTGAAGGACACCGCCAAGCGCCGTCTGACCGACTCCGTGGAGACCGCCCTCGGCCTCTCCGGCGGCATGGTCGTGCTCGACTTCGTCGACCTCCCCGAGGACGACCCCGAGCGCGAGCGCATGTACTCGGAGCACCTGTACTGCCCGTACGACGACCTGTCCTTCGAGGAGCTGGAGCCCCGCTCCTTCTCCTTCAACTCGCCCTTCGGCGCCTGCCCCGAGTGCACGGGCATCGGCACGCGCATGGAGGTCGACCCCGAGCTGATCGTCCCGGACGAGGACAAGTCCCTCGACGAGGGCGCCATCCACCCCTGGTCGCACGGCCACACCAAGGACTACTTCGGCCGCCTCGTCACCGCCCTCGCGGACGCGCTGGGATTCCGCACCGACATTCCCTTCGCGGGCCTCCCGCAGCGCGCCAGGAAGGCGCTCCTGCACGGGCACAAGACCCAGATCGAGGTGCGCTACCGCAACCGGTACGGCCGCGAGCGGGTGTACACCACGCCCTTCGAGGGCGCCGTCCCCTTCGTGAAGCGGCGGCACAGCGAGTCCGAGAGCGACGCCAGCCGGGAGCGCTTCGAGGGCTATATGCGCGAGGTGCCCTGCCCCACCTGCCAGGGCACCCGCCTCAAGCCGATCGTCCTCGCGGTCACGGTCATGGAGCGGTCCATCGCCGAGGTCGCCGGGATGTCGATCAGCGACTGCGCGGACTTCCTGGCCGAGCTGAAGCTCGACGCCCGCGACAAGAAGATCGCCGAGCGGGTGCTCAAGGAGGTCAACGAACGGCTGAAGTTCCTGGTCGACGTCGGCCTCGACTACCTCTCGCTGAACCGCGCGGCCGGCACCCTCTCCGGCGGCGAGGCCCAGCGCATCCGCCTCGCGACCCAGATCGGCTCCGGACTCGTCGGCGTCCTGTACGTCCTCGACGAGCCGTCCATCGGTCTGCACCAGCGCGACAACCACCGGCTGATCGAGACCCTGGTCCGGCTGCGCGACATGGGCAACACGCTCATCGTCGTCGAGCACGACGAGGACACCATCAAGGTCGCCGACTGGATCGTCGACATCGGCCCCGGCGCCGGCGAGCACGGCGGCAAGGTCGTGCACAGCGGCTCCCTGAAGGAACTGCTCGCCAACGACGAGTCGATGACCGGCCAGTATCTGTCCGGCAAGAAGGCCATCCCGCTCCCCGACATCCGGCGCCCGCAGGACCCGTCCCGCCGGCTCACCGTGCACGGCGCCCGCGAGAACAACCTCCAGGACATCGATGTGTCCTTCCCGCTGGGCGTGCTCACGGCCGTCACGGGGGTGTCAGGGTCCGGCAAGTCGACGCTGGTCAACGACATCCTGTACACGCACCTCGCCCGCGAACTGAACGGCGCCCGCAGTGTGCCCGGCCGCCACACGCGCGTGGACGGCGACGACCTCGTCGACAAGGTCGTGCACGTCGACCAGTCGCCGATCGGCCGCACCCCGCGCTCGAACCCGGCGACGTACACCGGTGTCTTCGACCACGTCCGCAGGCTGTTCGCGGAGACGGTCGAGGCGAAGGTGCGGGGCTATCTGCCCGGCCGCTTCTCCTTCAACGTCAAGGGCGGACGCTGCGAGAACTGCGCCGGCGACGGCACCATCAAGATCGAGATGAACTTCCTCCCGGACGTGTACGTGCCGTGCGAGGTCTGCCACGGCGCCCGCTACAACCGGGAGACCCTGGAGGTCCACTACAAGGGCAAGTCCATCGCCGACATCCTGAACATGCCGATCGAGGAGGCCCGGCACTTCTTCGAGGCCGTCCCGGCGATCGCCCGCCACCTCAACACGCTGCACGACGTCGGCCTCGGCTACGTCAGGCTCGGCCAGTCCGCGACGACCCTGTCCGGCGGCGAGGCCCAGCGGGTGAAGCTCGCCAGCGAACTCCAGAAGCGCTCCACCGGCCGTACGGTGTACGTCCTGGACGAGCCGACCACCGGTCTCCACTTCGAGGACATCAGCAAGCTCCTCAAGGTCCTCTCCGGCCTGGTCGACAAGGGCAACACGGTCATCGTCATCGAGCACAACCTCGACGTCATCAAGACCGCCGACTGGGTCGTCGACATGGGCCCCGAAGGCGGCGCGGGCGGCGGTCTCGTCGTCGCCGAGGGCACCCCCGAGGAGATCGCCGGGGTCCCCGCCAGCCACACCGGCAAGTTCCTGCGCGAGATCCTGGGCGCCGACCGGATCAGCGACGGCACCTCGGTGAAGGCCCCGCGCAAGACGGCCGCCAAGAAGGCGGTGGCTGCCAAGTCGACGGCGACGAAGACGGCGACGGCGAAGACCGCCAACAACACGGCCACGAAGAAGGCGACTCCGGCGAAGAAGACGACAACCCGGGCCCGCAAGGCCTGAGCTGTCGACGAGCCGTGGAGACCACGGAAAGCACGGCAGACACAGCAAACACGGCGGCCCGCAGGAACTCCCTGCGGGCCGCCGCCCGTTGCACAACCAGCCACGATCAACCGCCGAGCCTGCCCTCCCGCAGCCCGACGAACAGCACCCCGACGAACAACCGCCCCTACAGCACACCCAGTTCAGCCGCGTACGGCGGTTCCGCTCCCGCTCGTGAGCAGGTGATCGCCGCCGCCCGGGCCGCGAGGCGGAGCAGGTCGGTCCAGCCGTCGGGGCCCAGGCCGGCCAAGGCCGCCGGGGACAGAGCGTCCCGCACCGACAGACCGTGCAGCAGCGCCGCGTTCACGGTGTCGCCGGCGCCGATCGTGTCCACGACGTCGACCTCCTCGCCCGGCACGGAGTGCTCCGCGCCCTCACGGGTGAAGACGGTCAGCCCGTCGCCGCCCCGCGTGACCACGACGGCGGCAGGACCGGCGGTCAGCCATTCGTGCGGAGTCCCGCCGAGCCACTTCGCGTCCTCCTCCGACAGCTTGAGCAGCGACACCGACGGCAGCCAGCTCTTGAACCGGGCCCGATAGGCGTCCGCGTCGGGGATCAGTACCGCCCTGATGTTCGGGTCGAGGGCGGTGAACACCCCCTGCGCGGCGGCGCTCCGCAGCAGCTCCTCGTACGCGGTCGCGCCCGGCTCCAGGACCAGAGAACAGGTGCCGAAGGACACCGCCCGGGCCGCGCCGGGGAGTTGAGCGGGTGCAGTGAACAGCCGGTCGGCGGTGCCCTCGACATAGAAGGAGTAGGCGGCCGAGCCGTCCGCACCGATCGAGGCGACCGCGAGAGTCGTCGGCTCGCTGCCGCGCTGTACGGACGACACATCGACGCCCGCCCCACGCAGCCCGTCGAGCAGCGCCTCGCCGAAGGCGTCGGACGAGACCCGGGAACAGAACGCGGTGGGGGAGCCGAGGCGCCCGAGGGCCACCGCAGTGTTGTAGGGCCCGCCACCGAGCGCCGGCCGCAGATCCGCGAGGGCGCCCGCCGTACGCGGTACCAGGTCGATCAGTGCCTCACCGGCGACGACGATCACGAAGCGGGTCCTCTCTCGGACTTGGGGGAGTTCTCGGGGTGTGGTTGCGGGCCCCGTCGCCCGGCGCAGCCGCACGACTCGCGGTGGACGAACGCGCACGGCAGTCGCACGGTCCGGGTCGGGCGGTCCGGGTCGGCCAGCCGGTCCAGGAGCAGACGTACGGCCTGGGCGCCGATGTCCTTGGCCGGTTGTGCCATCGCGGTGAGCCCGGGGGAGAGGAGATCGGCCCAGGCGAAGTCGTCGAAGCAGCACAGCGCCAGGTCGTCCGGCACGGTGAGGCCCCGCTCGCGCATGGCTCGCAGGGCGCCGATGGTCATCGCGTTGTTGGCGGTGACGAGGGCGGTCGGGGGCGCCGCGAGGGCGAGCAGGGCGGCGGTGGCCCGCTCGGCCCCCTCCGACTCGGAGTCGCCATGGACCACCAGGCGCTCGTCGTGGGCGAGCCCGGCGAACGCGAGGCCGATGCGGTAGCCGGTGATCCGTTCCGCTGTCGTGCTGAGGCCGGGGCGGCCCGCGACCAGCCCGACGCGTTCGTGCCCGAGCGCGGTGAGGTGGGCGACCAGCCGGGCCATGGGTTCGGTGTTCTCGGCGCACACCTGGTCGAAGCGCGGGGTGCTGTCCGAGGGGGTGTCGAGCAGCCGGTCCAGGAGCACCGTCGGTACGTCGTGCCGGGTCAGATAGGCGACCAGGGCGCCGGGATCCGCCGAAGGAGCGACGATCATGCCGTCCACGCGGCGCTCGTGCAGCAGCTGGACGACCTTGCGCTCGTGCTCGGGGTCGTCGTGCGGGTCGGCGATGAGAAGGCTGTAGCCGTGTTCCAGGGCGCCGGCCTCGACGCCCTGGACGATCTCCGTGAAGTACGGGTTGCTGATCGCCGACACCGCGAGTCCGATGGACCGCGTCCGCGCGGTGACCAGGGAACGGGCCAGCGTGTTCGGGGTGTAGTCCAGCACCTCGATGGCGTCGAGGACGGCCTGACGGGTCGCGGGGCGCACCACACGGGTGTCGTTCAGTACATGGGAGACGGTCGCCACGGACACGCCCGCGTGCCGTGCGACATCGGCCATCGTCGCCATGGGGCCGCGCCCTCCCGTCCCGATCCGGCGTCAATGGCGGCAACGTATCGCATCCACCGCAGGACGTAAACGCTTACGCGAGCGTTTACGTAATCGCTTACGTCTGCTCCGCCGGTCACTCCCAGTCCCAGCCGATGCCCAGGATCCCCGGTCGCAGCCGCGGCTCGACGAGGTGCACCGAGCGGTGGCGGGCGCTCACCGGGAGGTCCTGGCGGCCACTGCGGGGCGCCGCGGCCGAGTGCTGGGCGAACCGGTGGCAGCGCACCGGCAGGGATCCGTCGTCGAAGCGGACCTGGAGCGCGTACTGGCCGCCCGCGACGCCGAAGCCGCGGACGTACTCACGGGACACGCCCGCGGTGCCGTCCTCGACGGCGTAACGGAAGAGGAACGTATCTCCGGCGCGCAACCGGGTGTCGAAGAGGAGTTCGGCGACGAGCACCCCGGTGTCGTGGTGCCGGCGTACCCGTCCCGTGCGGCAGTTCTCCAGGGCGTGGACCGACATCCGGTCCGGCGCGCACCCGGGGTCCCCGTGGTGGACGGCGACGAACCGGTCGGTGCCGTCCCGGTGGGCGCGCACGATGTGGTGGGCCTCGCGGACGAGGAGTTCGCGGTGTGCGCCGATCCGTATCCGTTCGTGCAGGCCAAGGGTGTGCAGACCGCCGTCGGGCGGTGCCTCCAGCTCCGTCAGCAGCTGCTCCAGGACCCCGGACGCCTCCACCAGGGAGCGGTACGAGCGCGCGGCGGGTCGCTGTGTGCCGGCGCGTTCGTCGTCCCGGGAGAGCAGCCGGATCAGCGATTCCTCCGGCAGCTGGAGGATCTCCTCCAGGGCCCGCACGGCCCGCAGCGACTCGGGGCGCTGCGGGCGCCGGGCGCCCTGCTGCCAGTAACTCAGGCTGGTGACGCCGACCTTGACCCCGTACCGCCACAGATGGTGCTGGACGCGTTGCAGCGGCAGACCGCGGGCGGTGATCGCCGCCCGCAGGGCCACATGGAAGGGGCCGTTTCGCAGGGCCGTGTCCAGTTCCGCGGTGGCGTCCTCCGCGATGGCGTCGTCCGCGTGCGGTGTGCTCTGGCGCATGCAGGGGGCCCTTCTGTGAATGGTCGCGGCGGCTGGTCGGACCGCGCGCGTGGCTCGAACCGGGGCGGTACGGCGGGCGTACACGGCGTCCTCGCCCCCGTGTGTCCCTCACGTGCGTACGCGGCCGTTCGCGGCCCCGAGTTCCCCCGCATTGAAGCGTGTTGACCAAGGCGCGACAACACCTGAGGCGCAACATGCGCAACTGCCGGGGCTCTCCCTTCGCTGTTCACCCCTCCGTGGGGACCGGGGCGTCCGTCCACAGGACCGCCGCGCTGTCACACCCCGCCAGTAGGGTGTGAGACATGGCCGACCCCTCCAGCTACCGCCCCAAGCCGGGACAGATCCCGGACTCTCCCGGGGTGTACAAATTCCGCGACGAGCACCGCCGGGTGATCTACGTCGGGAAGGCGAAGAGCCTGCGCCAGCGCCTGGCCAACTACTTCCAGGACCTGGCCGGGCTCCACCCGCGCACCCGCACGATGGTCACCACGGCCGCCTCCGTGGAGTGGACGGTGGTGTCCACGGAGGTCGAGGCGCTCCAGCTGGAGTACTCCTGGATCAAGGAGTTCGACCCCCGTTTCAACGTCAAGTACCGCGACGACAAGAGCTACCCGTATCTCGCGGTGACGATGAACGAGGAGTACCCGCGCGTGCAGGTGATGCGCGGTCACAAGCGCAAGGGCGTCCGCTACTTCGGGCCGTACGGGCACGCGTGGGCGATCCGCGACACCGTGGACCTGCTCCTGCGCGTCTTCCCGGTGCGCACGTGCTCGGCCGGCGTCTTCAAGAACGCCGCCCGCACCGGCCGCCCCTGCCTCCTCGGCTACATCGGCAAGTGCTCGGCGCCCTGCGTCGGGCGGGTCTCGGCCGAGGAACACCGCGAACTGGCCGACGAGTTCTGCGACTTCATGGCCGGGCGCACCGGGACGTACATCCGCCGCCAGGAGAAGCAGATGACCGAGGCGGCCGAGGAGATGGAGTACGAGCGGGCGGCCCGGCTGCGCGACGACATCGAGGCCCTCAGGAAGGCCATGGAGAAGAGCGCGGTCGTGCTCGCCGACGCGACCGACGCCGACCTGATCGCGGTCGCCGAGGACGAGCTGGAAGCGGCCGTGCAGATCTTCCACGTACGCGGTGGGCGGGTGCGCGGCCAGCGCGGGTGGGTGACCGACAAGGTCGAGGAGATCACCACCGGCGCGCTGGTCGAGCACGCCCTCCAGCAGCTCTACGGGGAGGAGAAGGGCGACTCCGTGCCCAAGGAGGTCCTCGTCCCCGCACTGCCCGACCCCGTGGAGCCCGTCCAGGAGTGGCTGGCGGAGCGGCGCGGGTCCGGTGTCTCGCTGCGCATCCCGCAGCGCGGCGACAAGAAGGCCCTCATGGAGACCGTGCAGCGCAACGCGCAGCAGACGCTCGTGCTGCACAAGACCAAGCGGGCCTCCGACCTGACCACGCGCTCGCGCGCGCTGGAGGAGATCGCCGAGGCCCTCGACCTGGACAGCGCCCCGCTGCGCATCGAGTGCTACGACATCTCCCACCTCCAGGGCGACGACGTGGTGGCCTCCATGGTCGTCTTCGAGGACGGCCTGCAGCGCAAGAGCGAGTACCGACGCTTCCAGATCAAGGGCTTCGAGGGACAGGACGACGTCCGGTCCATGCACGAGGTGATCACGCGCCGCTTCAAGCGCTACATCGCCGAGAAGGGGAAGACCGGGGAGTGGGCGGACGGCCAGGAAATCGGCCAGGAAACCGCCCCGGAGCCCGGCCAGGAGCTGAAGGACGACGATGGGCGGCCCAAGCGGTTCGCCTATCCGCCGCAGCTCGTCGTCGTCGACGGCGGGCAGCCTCAGGTGGCCGCCGCCCAGCGGGCGCTGGACGAGCTGGGCATCGACGACATTGCCGTCTGCGGCCTCGCCAAGCGCCTGGAGGAGGTCTGGGTGCCCGGGGACGACGACCCGGTGATCCTGCCCCGCACCAGCGAGGGCCTGTATCTCCTCCAGCGTGTGCGCGACGAGGCCCACCGCTTCGCGATCACCTACCAGCGCGTCAAACGGGCCAAACGCTTCCGGGCGAGCCCCCTGGACGACGTGCCCGGACTCGGCGAAACCCGGAAACAGGCGCTGATCAAGCATTTCGGCTCGGTGAAGAAGCTGCGGTCCGCCACAATCGACCAGATCCGCGAGGTTCCCGGCATAGGCCTCAAGACGGCCGAGACGATCGCCGTGGCCCTCGCCCGGGCGGCCCCGGCCGCACCCGCCGTCAACACGGCGACCGGAGAGATCATGGAAGACGCAGCAGACACAGCAGACGCAGAAGGCACAGCAGACACGCAGGACGGGGAACCCGGGACGCGGGCGGGTTCCCCTGGGGAGCCCGTGACCGCGGGCGCCCCGGACGAGCGACGGGGGCAGGAGAAATGACCGAGCACGAGACACCGAAGGCCGAGCCCACAGCAGAGGGCCAGGCAGGTCACAAGGAAGCGGGCGATGATCGCTCGCGGCACGCCGAGGGCCCCGCACCGGGCGGCCCGACGGGCCAGGAACCACCGGGCCAGGAAGACGGAGATCAAGTGGGTACGGGCATCGAGACAGCCGGGGTCCCCGAAGCGGCCATCCCCGAGCTGGTGATCATCTCCGGTATGTCCGGAGCCGGCCGTTCGACGGCCGCCAAGTGTCTGGAGGACCTCGGCTGGTTCGTCGTCGACAACCTGCCACCGGCGCTGATCCCCACCATGGTGGAGCTGGGCGCCCGCTCCCAGGGCAACGTCGCCAGGATCGCGGTCGTCGTCGACGTACGCGGCAGGCGCTTCTTCGACAACCTCCGTGAGTCGCTCGCCGACCTGGCGATCAAGGGCGTCACCCGGCGGATCGTCTTCCTGGAGTCCTCGGACGACGCCCTGGTGCGCCGTTTCGAGTCGGTGCGCCGGCCGCACCCCCTCCAGGGGGACGGCCGTATCGTCGACGGCATCGACGCCGAGCGCGAACTGCTGCGCGAGCTGCGCGGCGACGCCGACCTGGTGATCGACACCTCCAGCCTCAACGTGCACGAACTGCGCGCGAAGATGGACGCCCAGTTCGCCGGCGAGGAGGAGCCCGAGCTGCGGGCCACCGTCATGTCCTTCGGCTTCAAGTACGGCCTCCCGGTCGACGCCGACCTGGTCGTGGACATGCGGTTCCTGCCCAACCCGCACTGGGTCCCGGAACTGCGCCCGTACACCGGCCTCAACGAGGAGGTGTCGGCGTACGTCTTCAACCAGCCCGGCGCCAAGGAGTTCCTCGACCGGTACGCCGAACTGCTCCAGCTCATCGCCGCCGGATACCGTCGCGAGGGCAAGCGCTATGTGACCATCGCGGTCGGCTGCACCGGCGGCAAGCACCGCTCGGTCGCCACCTCCGAGAAGCTCGCCGCACGCCTTGCCTCGCAGGGCGTGGAGACCGTGATCGTGCACCGGGACATGGGACGGGAATGACGGGACGTACACCGCGGCTGAGCAGGCTGCGCCGGGTGACCCCCGAGGGCCGTGCAGGGCGGCCCGCCGAGGCCCGCGGCGCGAAGCCGCGCCGCCGGGGCGCCCAGCCCAAGGTCGTCGCCCTGGGCGGCGGCATGGGCCTGTCCGCCTCGCTCGCCGCACTGCGCCGGATCACCGGCGACCTGACCGCCGTCGTCACCGTGGCCGACGACGGCGGCTCCAGCGGGCGCCTGCGCGACGAGCTGGGCGTGCTGCCGCCCGGTGACCTGCGCAAGGCCCTGGCCGCGCTGTGCGGCGACGACGAGTGGGGCCAGACCTGGGCCCGCGTCATCCAGCACCGCTTCCAGTCCAAGGGCGACCTGCACGACCACGCGGTCGGCAACCTGCTGATCGTCGCCCTGTGGGAACAGATCGGCGACCACGTCCAGGCCCTCGACCTGGTCGGCAGGCTCCTGGGCGCGCACGGCCGCGTCCTGCCGATGTCCGCCGTACCGCTGGAACTGCAGGCCCTGGTCAAGGGGCACGACCCGGAGCGGCCCGAGGACGTCGACACCGTACGGGGGCAGGCGACCGTCGCGCTGACGCCCGGCGAGGTGCAGAGCGTGCACCTCGTGCCGCACGACCCGCCCGCGGTCCCGGAAGCGGTCGCCGCAGTCCTGGACGCCGACTGGGTGGTCCTCGGTCCCGGCTCCTGGTTCTCGTCCGTGATCCCCCATCTGCTGGTGCCGGAGCTGCTCGAAGCGCTCACCGAGACGAAGGCCCGCCGGGTACTCTCGCTGAACCTCGCGCCGCAGCCCGGAGAAACCGAAGGGTTCTCCCCGCAGCGTCATTTGGAGGTTTTGGGACGACACGCCCCTAAACTCGCCCTGGACGTGGTGCTGGCCGACGAGGCCGCCGTGCCCGACCGCGATTTGCTGACCGATGCCGCCAAGGGGTTCGGCGCCGCGGTCGAGCTGGCGCCGGTGGCCCGGACCGACGGATCTCCTCGGCACGATACGGAGCTGTTGGCCGCCGCGTACGACCGTATTTTTCGGATGCATGGAAGGATCGGCCCATGGCGATGACGGCAGCGGTGAAGGACGAGATCTCCCGGCTCCCCGTCACCCGTACCTGCTGCAGGAAGGCGGAGGTCTCCGCCATTCTGCGGTTCGCCGGCGGCCTTCACCTGGTCAGCGGGCGCATCGTGATCGAGGCGGAGCTGGACACCGCGATGGCGGCGCGCCGCCTCAAGCGGGACGTCCTGGAGATTTTCGGCCACAGTTCCGAACTGATCGTGATGGCACCCGGCGGACTGCGCCGCGGCTCCCGTTACGTGGTCCGGGTGGTCGCGGGCGGCGACCAGCTGGCCCGCCAGACAGGGCTCGTGGACGGCCGCGGGCGCCCGATCAGAGGTCTGCCCCCGCAGGTGGTCTCCGGGGCCACCTGTGACGCGGAGGCGGCCTGGAGAGGGGCTTTCCTGGCCCACGGCTCGCTTACCGAACCGGGACGTTCTTCGTCCCTGGAGGTGACCTGCCCGGGCCCCGAGGCCGCGCTCGCCCTCGTCGGTGCCGCTCGGCGCCTCTCGATCGCCGCCAAGGCCCGCGAGGTCCGGGGCGTCGACCGGGTCGTCGTCCGGGACGGGGACGCGATCGGCGCTCTCCTCACCCGGCTCGGCGCGCACGAGTCCGTGCTGGCCTGGGAGGAGCGGCGGATGCGCCGCGAGGTCCGCGCCACGGCGAACCGCCTCGCCAACTTCGACGACGCCAACCTGCGCCGCTCCGCGCGTGCGGCCGTCGCCGCGGGCGCCCGGGTCCAGCGCGCGCTGGAGATCCTCGCCGACGAGGTCCCCGAGCATCTCGCGGCGGCCGGCCGGCTGCGCATGGAGCACAAGCAGGCCTCCCTGGAGGAGCTGGGCGCCCTCGCCGACCCGCCGCTGACCAAGGACGCCGTCGCGGGCCGTATCCGCCGACTGCTCGCCATGGCCGACAAGCGGGCGCAGGACCTCGGCATTCCGGGGACGGAGTCCAACCTCTCCGAGGAGATGGCCGACGCGGGCTGACGGATGCTCAGAGCAGGCTGACCGATCATCAACACGCCGGGGCCGGTACCCACTTCGGGTACCGGCCCCGGCGTGTTGCCTGTTCTTGGGGCGCCCTTGACTGGATCATGATCTGTCATGAGCCTGGCATCTGTTCGCCATTGTGGCGAACCATCGCAAGGGGGGTTCATGAGACGCAGAGCGAGAACAATCCTCGCTGTCGGCGCACTCCTGCTGGGCGGCGCGGGACTCGCGCCCATCGCTGTGGCCGCGGAGGACGCCGGTACACCGGACGCCGACGAGGTCAAGGTCTTCCGCGCCGAGGTCACGAAGGAGCAGATTCCGCTGCTCCTCGCGACCGGTCAGGACGGTCACGAACTCGGGGAGCAGGCACCGGAGAAGGGCACGGCCACGGTCGAGGTCTACCTCACCGACAAGCAGGCCGACCAGCTGGAGGACAAGGGCGTCGAGCTCAAGGAGCACACGCTCACGGCGAAGGCACGCGCGCGCGTGGCCGCCGCCGGGGACGGCGTCTTCCGGCCGTACAGCGGAGCGGGCAACCTCCAGGAGGAGATCCTCCGGACCGCCCAGGAGAACCCGGCCCTGACCAAGGTCGTCTCCATCGGCAAGACCCTTCAGGGCCAGGACATCCTCGCGCTCAAACTGACCAAGGGCGCGAAGAAGTCCAAGGACGGCGCCAAGCCGTCCGTCCTGTACGTCTCCAACCAGCACGCGCGTGAATGGATCACGCCGGAGATGACCCGGCGCCTGATGCACTACTACGTGGACGGCTACTCCACGGACCGGCGCATCAAGAAGATCGTCGACTCGACCGAACTCTGGTTCGTCCTGTCCGCCAACCCGGACGGCTACGACTGGACGTTCGAGCCCGAGGGCGACCGCCAGTGGCGCAAGAACATGCGGGACGTCAACGGAGACGGCGCCTACACCATCGGCGACGGCGTCGACCTCAACCGCAACTTCGCCTTCAAGTGGGGCTACGACGACGAGGGTTCCTCCCCGTTCCCCACCAGCCAGACCTACCGCGGCGCCGGCCCCAACTCGGAGCCCGAGACCCAGGCCCTGGACGCCTTCGAGAGGCGCATCGGCTTCGAGTACGGCATCAACTACCACTCCGCCGCCGAACTGCTCCTCTACGGCGTCGGCTGGCAGGTCGCCTCGCCGAGCCCCGACGACGTCCTCTACAAGTCGCTCGCAGGCACGCCCGAGAACTCTGCGATCCCCGGCTACCACCCCCAGCTCTCCTCCGAGCTGTACACCACCAACGGCGAGGCGGACGGCCACGCGGCCAACGTCAACGGCACGGCGATGTTCACCCCGGAGATGTCGACCTGCCAGACCGCGTCGAACCTCTATCCGGACGACGCCTGGAACGCGGCCGACTGTGCCTCGATCTTCACCTTCCCGGACGACGAGAAGCTGATCCAGGAGGAGTTCACCAAGAACATCCCGTTCGCGCTGTCGGTCGCCGAGTCCGCGGCCAAGCCGGACCAGCCCAAGTCCTCGGTCGGCGTCGACGCCCCGGACTTCACCCCGGCCCCCTTCACCACCTCGTACTCGCGCGGAGCCGACCAGGAGGTCTCGGTCGTCGTACGCAAGTCCGTGCGCGACAAGGAACTCAAGTACCGCGTCAACGGCGGCCGTACGGAGGACATGGCGCTCAAGGCGTGGAAGGGCGGCGAGACCTTCGGCGGTGACGACAACCTGTACTTCGACGAGTACCGCGCCAAGGTCGCCGACGGCGACCCGGGCGACAAGGTCGAGGTCTGGTTCACGGGCGAGACCAAGGCCGGAAAGCCGACCAAGAGCACGCGGTTCACGTACACAGTCGCCGAACGGCCGCGCGCCGACACGCTCGTCGTCGCCGAGGAGGGCGCGACGGCCACACAGACCCAGGCCTACGTCGATGCCCTGAAGGCCAACGGCAAAAAGCCGCTCGTCTGGGACGTCGCCGCCCTGGGCGCACCCGACGCGCTCGGTGTGCTCGACCACTTCAAGACGGTCGTCCACTACACGGGCGCCGTACGGCCCGGCAACGCCACCCAGCTCCAGCTCCGCGCCTACCTCAACGAGGGCGGCAAGCTGATCGAGGCCGGCGAGAGCGCGGGCGGCTCCGTGGACCTCGGCGGGGGCACCCTGTCCAACGACTTCAGCCAGTACTACCTGGGCGCCTACTCCCGTACGACCACACCGTCGGTCACCGCCTTCAACGGTGCCGGGAAGCTCACCGGCTTCACCGGTGCCCTCGGCGACGCGCCCGGCAACCCGCTGAACGCGGCCGGGTCCTTCGGCGTCACCTCGGACACCCTGCCCGTGGCGACGTACCCGCAGTTCGACAGCGCGGGCGCGGGCGGATACCCCGGGACCGTCAACCCGTACGGGCCCTACGCGGGCGCCTCCATGGCCGCCGTCACGCACACCGACTACGCCTGGAACCGCCTCACCCGCACCATCGACCTCACCGGAGTGACCGCGGCCCAGGCGCCGGCCTTCCGCACCCAGCTCCTGTGGGACACGGAGGAGGGCTACGACCACGCCGTGCTCGAAGCCCACACCGCCGGGGCCGACGACTGGACCACGCTTCCGGACAAGGGCGGCGCCACCAGCACCACCGTGCCCACCGAGTGCGAGGCCGGGTTCTTCATCCAGGGCCACCCCGCCCTCGCCCGCTATCTGGCCCTCGGCTCGGGCGCCTGCACGCCCACTGGGACCAGTGGCTCCTGGAACAGCTTCACCGGGGCCTCCGCGGGCTGGCAGCAGGTCGAGTTCGACCTCTCCGCCTACGCCGGCAAGACGGTGGAGATCTCACTGAGCTACATCACCGACCCCGGCTCCGGAGGCCGAGGCGTCCTCGCCGACAACGCCACCGTCGTCATCGGCGGTACGGCGGGCGCGGTCGAGGGCTTCGAGACGTCCCTGGGTGCCTGGAGCGTCCCCGGACCGCCCGCTGGCAGCCCTGCGGTCATCAAGGACTGGGGTCTGTCGGGCGAGCTGGCCAAGACCTATGGAGCGGTCGCCACCGGTGACACCGTGCTGCTCGGCTTCGGCCTGGAGCACGTCACCAAGGCCGCCGACCGGACGGCACTCCTCGGCAAGGCACTGGCCGCGCTGAAGGACTGATCAGAACCGTTCACCGACGATCCGATCCGGCCTGTTCATCGGGTGATCGCGGTGCCACACCTGGGCGGTCCGTACCCCTACTGGCGGGTACGGACCGCCCTGCCGTGTATGGGGCATCTCGATGTCACCACCGGGGCCGCAGGGAGGTAGGGTCGTAGGCGGTCGGGGACATCCCATACAACTCGCCGGCATCGAAAGCCGGCGTACCAACGAGGAGATCGGTTCGTGACGATCCGCGTAGGCATCAACGGCTTTGGCCGCATCGGTCGTAACTACTTCCGCGCGCTGCTGGAGCAGGGTGCTGACATCGAGATCGTGGCTGTCAACGACCTGGGTGACACCGCGACCACCGCTCACCTGCTCAAGTACGACACCATCCTGGGCCGACTGAAGGCCGAGGTGTCGCACACCGCCGACACGATCACCGTCGACGGCAAGACGATCAAGGTTCTCTCCGAGCGCAACCCCGCCGACATCCCCTGGGGTGAGCTGGGCGTCGACATCGTCATCGAGTCGACCGGCATCTTCACCAAGAAGGCCGACGCCGAGAAGCACATCGCGGGCGGCGCCAAGAAGGTCCTCATCTCGGCTCCGGCCTCGGACGAGGACATCACGATCGTCCTCGGCGTCAACGAGGACAAGTACGACGCGGCGAACCACCACATCATCTCCAACGCCTCCTGCACCACCAACTGTGTGGCGCCGATGGCGAAGGTCCTCCTGGAGAACTTCGGCGTCGTCTCGGGTCTCATGACCACGGTCCACGCCTACACCAGCGACCAGCGTCTCCAGGACTTCCCGCACAAGGACCTGCGCCGCGCCCGCGCCGCCGCCGAGAACATCATTCCGGCGAGCACCGGTGCGGCCAAGGCTCTCGGCGTGGTCATCCCGGAGCTGGCGGGCAAGCTCAACGGCATGGCGATGCGGGTGCCGGTCCCGACCGGTTCCGTCACCGACCTGGTCGTCGAGACGGAGCGTGTGGTGACCAAGGAAGAGGTCAACGCCGCGTTCCAGAAGGCCGCCCAGGGCGAGCTGAAGGGCTACCTGACCTACACCGAGGACCAGATCGTCTCCTCGGACATCGTCAGCGACCCGTCGTCCTGCACCTTCGACTCCTCGCTGACCATGGTGCAGGGCAACAGCGTGAAGATCATCGGCTGGTACGACAACGAGTGGGGCTACTCCAACCGCCTCGTCGACCTGACGGTCTTCGTCGGCAACCAGCTCTGAGTCCCGGAGCAGGCACTTCGATGTGAGCACAGGGCTCGGGCGACGCGAGGAGGCGTTGCCCGAGCCCTGTGGCGCGTGCTGATCGATCCAGCCCCTCCCGGACAAAAGAGCCCTCCCTAGGAGCCCCTTCATGAAGACGATCGACGAACTCCTCGCCGAAGGAGTCGACGGCAAGCGGGTCTTCGTCCGCGCCGACCTGAACGTGCCGCTGGCCGACGGCCTCATCACCGACGACGGCCGCATCCGGGCCGTCCTGCCCACCGTCAAGGCCCTCACGGACGCCGGCGCCAAGGTCGTGGTCGCCTCCCACCTGGGCCGCCCCAAGGGCGCCCCGGACCCCGCCTTCTCCCTGCTGCCCGCCGCAGAGCGCCTCGGTGAACTCCTGGACGCCCCCGTGGCCTTCGCCCAGGACACCGTCGGCCCCGCCGCCCACGGCGCCGTGAACGGCCTCCAGCCCGGCCAGGTCGCGGTGATCGAGAACCTGCGCTTCAACGCCGGCGAGACCGCCAAGGACGACACCGAGCGCGGCGAGTTCGCCGATCAGCTGGCCGCCCTCGCCGACGTCTACGTGGGCGACGGATTCGGTGCCGTGCACCGCAAGCACGCCTCCGTGTACGACCTTCCGGCCCGCCTGCCGCACTACGCCGGCTACCTCATCGCCACTGAGGTCGGCGTCCTGAAGAAGCTCACCGACGACGTGCAGCGCCCCTACGTGGTCGCGCTCGGCGGCGCCAAGGTCTCCGACAAGCTCGCCGTCATCGACCAGCTGCTCGGCAAGGCCGACCGCATCCTCATCGGCGGCGGAATGGCGTACACCTTCCTCAAGGCCCAGGGCTACGAGATCGGCGCCTCCCTCCTTCAGGAGGACCAGATCCCGGTCGTCCAGGAGTACGTCGCGCGCGCCGAGAAGAACGGCGTCGAGCTGATCGTCCCGGTCGACGTGGTGGTCTCCGCCGGCTTCCCCGACCTGAAGGCCAAGGCGCCCACGAACCCCACCACCGTCGCCGCGGACGCCGTCCCGGCCGATCAGATGGGCCTGGACATCGGTCCGGAGTCCCGCAAGCTGTACGCCTCCAAGCTCGCCGACGCGGCCACCGTCTTCTGGAACGGTCCCATGGGCGTCTTCGAGCACCCCGACTACGCCGAGGGCACCAAGGCCGTCGCCCAGGCCCTCCTCGACTCCCCGGCCTTCACGGTCGTCGGGGGCGGCGACTCAGCCGCCGCCGTACGCATCCTGGGCTTCGACGAAACCGCATTCGGCCACATCTCGACCGGCGGCGGCGCCTCCCTCGAATACCTCGAGGGCAAGACGCTCCCCGGCCTCGCCGCACTGGAGGACGACCCCGCATGACCACTCGCACGCCGCTGATGGCGGGCAACTGGAAGATGAACCTCAACCACCTCGAGGCCATCGCCCACGTCCAGAAGCTCGCCTTCGCCCTCGCGGACAAGGACTACGAGGCCTGTGAGGTCGCGGTCCTGCCGCCCTTCACCGACCTGCGCTCGGTACAGACCCTGGTCGACGGCGACAAGCTCAAGATCAAGTACGGCGCCCAGGACATCTCCGCGCAGGACTCCGGTGCCTACACCGGCGAGATCTCCGGCCCGATGCTCGCCAAGCTGAAGTGCACCTACGTCGCGATCGGGCACTCCGAGCGCCGGCAGTACCACGCCGAGACCGACGAGATCGTCAACGCCAAGGTCAAGGCCGCCTACAAGCACGGCCTCACCCCGATCCTGTGCGTCGGCGAGGAGCTGGACGTCCGCGAGGCGGGCAACCACGTCGCCCACACGCTCGCGCAGGTCGAGGGCGGCCTGAAGGACCTCCCGGCCGAGCAGGCCGAGACCGTCGTCATCGCGTACGAGCCCGTCTGGGCCATCGGCACCGGCAAGGTCTGCGGCTCCGACGACGCCCAGGAGGTCTGCGCCGCGATCCGCGCGAAGCTCGCCGAGCTGTACTCCCAGGACGTGGCCGACGCCGTGCGCATCCAGTACGGCGGCTCCGTGAAGGCCGGGAACGTCGCCGAGATCATGGCGAAGCCCGACATCGACGGCGCGCTGGTCGGCGGTGCCGCTCTGGACGCCGACGAGTTCGTCAAGATCGTTCGGTTCCGCGACCAGTGAGTATGCGCTAGCGGAGATCCGTCGTACCCTGGCGGGGCCGAAACTAGTACGGGGGCGCCGAGCGTTCCCAAGTGAAGCTTCGGCCCCGTCGTCCATCAGAATCCGAGGAAGTTGGTCCAGCCGTGGTTTTGGGGTTCTCGATCGCCCTGATCGTCTTCAGCCTGCTGCTGATGCTGCTCGTGCTGATGCACAAGGGGAAGGGCGGCGGCCTCTCCGACATGTTCGGTGGTGGCATGCAGTCGTCCGTCGGCGGCTCCTCGGTCGCCGAGCGCAACCTCGACCGCATCACCGTGGTGCTCGGTGTGCTGTGGTTCGCGTGCATCGTCGTACTCGGCATCTTGATGAAGGTGAACAACTGATCAGTGGCTGACACCGGTCGTCAAATACCGGTACGACAGCACATTACGCACGCACATTCCGCACGTAAGGCCCCATGTTCGGTACGCCCCGCCAGGGGCGGCCTATCATGGGGCTTGCGTCTTGGTGCGGGGCCTGTAACTCGAAGCACTGGACGCGCGTTGGGCCTTACGTAGACTGAGGCGCTCGCAACGAAGCGAAAACGCCGACTCGCTTCGCGGCACCATTACGCAGGGAGTTACGACCGTGGCAAGTGGCAACGCGATCCGAGGAAGCCGGGTCGGGGCGGGGCCGATGGGCGAGGCGGAGCGTGGCGAGTCCGCGCCACGGCTGCGCATCTCCTTCTGGTGCTCCAACGGGCACGAGACGCAGCCCAGCTTCGCCAGCGACGCGCAGGTCCCCGACACCTGGGACTGCCCGCGCTGCGGCTTTCCCGCCGGACAGGACCGGGACAACCCGCCGGACCCGCCGCGCACCGAGCCGTACAAGACGCACCTGGCGTACGTACGGGAACGGCGCAGCGACGCGGACGGCGAGGCGATCCTCGCCGAGGCGCTCGCCAAACTGCGGGGCGAGATCTAGGAGTTGACGGCCGGCCAGGCACCGAAAAGGTGCCTGGCCGGACCCGTTCGACGGGGTGCCGCCCACCGGCTCCCCGACCGATTGTCAGTGGTGCCCTCTACGGTTTGTGAATCGGCGAACCGCGAGGGGGAGTTGTGACGACGGTCGAGACGGCGGGAGCGTGTGCGCCCGCGTGGCGCGGGGGATTCGGACGGCTGTGGAGCGCCGCCGTCCTCTCCAGCTTCGGCGACGCGCTGCGCACGGCCGCCCTGCCCCTGCTCGCCACGACCCTCACCGACAACCCCCTGCTCATCGCCTCCGTGACGGCCTGCGGCTATCTGCCCTGGCTGGTCTTCGGACTGCTCGGCGGGGCCGTCGCGGACCGCGTCGACCAGCGGCGCGCGATGTGGACGGTGGATGCGGTACGAGGGCTGCTGGTCGCCTGCTTCGCCGTGGCCGTCGGCCTCGGGCACGCCTCGATCGGCCTGCTCATCGCGCTCGCCTTCGCGCTGACCACACTCCAGACCCTCTTCGACAACGCCGCGACGGCCCTGCTGCCGACCTTGGTCGACAAGGACGCGCTCGGTGGCGCGAACGCTCGTCTGATGACCGGCCAGCGCATCGCGGGCGGTCTGCTGGCCGGGCCGGTGGTGCCCGTCCTGCTAGTGCTGGGAGCGGCCGTGCCCTTCGCGGCCGATGCCGTCACCTTCCTGGTCGGAGCGGCCCTGGTCGCCTCGCTGCGGCCCGACGCGCCCGAGCGGGCACCGAGACCGGCGGGCAGCACCCTGCGCGCGGAGATCACGGCCGGCCTGCGCACCCTGTGGCACGACAGACCGCTGCGTGGCCTGTGCGCGGCCACGGCACTGTGCAACGTCGGCATGGGCGCCCTCATCGCCACGATGGTCCTGCTGGTGACCGGCTGGCTGGACGCGGGCAACACGGGGTACGCGGCGGCGATGACCGCGTACACCGTCGGCAGCCTCGTCGGCGGCGCGCTGAACGGGCGGCTCGTGGACCGGATCGGGCGGATACGGGCCGTGCTGTTCGCCGGTACGACGCAGACCGGCGCGCTGGTCGTCATGGGTACGGTGCGCAGCCTGGCCGCGCTGGTGGCCGCCCTGGCGGTGTTCGGGCTCATGGGGATGGTGTGGAACGTCAACACGACGACCCTGATGCAGCGCCGCAGCCCCGCCGGGATGCTGGGCCGGGTCAGCTCGGCGTTCCGGACGCTGGCGGTCGCCGGAGCGCCGCTGGGCGCGCTGCTGGGCGGGGTCGTCGCGACGACCTGGGGACTGAACACGCCGGCTCTGCTGGCCGCGGGTTTCTTCGTCCTGTCGGTCACCGCGCTGATACCGGCGCTGAAGTCGGACGTATCTGTTGTTGGACCGGATGACGGTTCGACGACAGCTTGATCAACGTGCTGATCAATTAGGTTGAGACCGGCAGCACAGGCACGAAAGAGGCGGAAGTCCGAGATGAACGCAGACAGCCGTAGCAGGCTCAACCAGACGCCCGAGTGGACGGCCCTGGCCAAGCACCGTGAGGAGCTGGCGGACACCCATCTGCGGGACCTGTTCGCGACCGACCCCGGGCGCGGTGCCGGGTACACGCTCCAGGTCGGTGATCTGCACATCGACTACTCCAAGCACCTGATCACCGACGAGACCCTGCGGCTGCTGCGCGAGCTGGCCGCCGCGACGGACGTGTTCGGCCTGCGGGACGCGATGTTCCGGGGCGAGCGGATCAACACGACCGAGGACCGTGCGGTGCTGCACACCGCGCTGCGGGCGCCGCGGGACGCGGTGATCGAGGTGGACGGGGAGAACGTCGTGGCGGCTGTGCACGGCGTGCTCGACCGGATGGCCGGGTTCGCGGAGCGGGTGCGTTCGGGTGCGTGGACGGGGCATACCGGCCGTCGGATTCGGAATGTGGTCAACATCGGTATCGGGGGCTCGGATCTTGGTCCGGCCATGGCGTACGAGGTGCTGCGGGCGTTCACCGCACGGGAGTTGACGTTCCGGTTCGTGTCGAACGTCGACGGCGCGGATCTGCACGAGGCGGTGCGGGACCTGGACCCGGCGGAGACGCTGTTCATCATCGCCTCGAAGACGTTCACGACGATCGAGACGATCACGAACGCGACCTCGGCCCGTTCCTGGCTGCTGGCGGGGCTGGGTGGCGAGGAGGCGGCGGTCGCGAAGCACTTCGTGGCGCTGTCGACGAACGCCGGGAAGGTCGCCGACTTCGGCATCGACACGGCGAACATGTTCGAGTTCTGGGACTGGGTCGGTGGGCGGTACTCGTACGACTCGGCGATCGGGCTGTCGTTGATGATCGCGATCGGGCCGGACCGGTTCCGGGAGATGCTGGACGGCTTCGCGCTGGTCGACGAGCACTTCCGGACGGCTCCGGCGGAGGAGAACGTGCCGCTGCTACTGGGGCTGTTGGGGATCTGGTACGGCAACTTCTTCGGGGCGCAGTCGCATGCGGTGCTTCCCTACTCGCACTATCTGTCGAGGTTCACGGCGTACCTGCAGCAGTTGGACATGGAGTCCAACGGCAAGTCGGTCGGGCGGGACGGGTTGCCGGTGGAGTGGGAGACCGGGCCGGTGGTGTGGGGTACGCCGGGTACGAACGGGCAGCACGCGTACTACCAGTTGATCCATCAGGGGACGAAGCTGATCCCGGCGGACTTCATCGGCTTCGCCGAGCCGGTGGGGGAGTTGAGCGACGAACTCAAGGGTCAGCACGATCTGTTGATGGCCAACTTCTTCGCGCAGACGCAGGCTCTGGCGTTCGGGAAGACGCCGGAGGAGGTGCGGGCGGAGGGCGTGCCGGAGGAACTGGTCGCCCACAAGACGTTCCGGGGTGACCATCCGACGACGACTGTGCTGGCGCGGGAGTTGACTCCGTCGGTGCTGGGGCAGTTGATCGCGTTGTACGAGCACAAGGTGTTTGTGCAGGGGGCTGTGTGGAACATCGACTCGTTCGACCAGTGGGGGGTTGAGCTGGGGAAGGTGCTGGCGAAGCGGGTTGAGCCGGCGTTGACGGAGGGGGTGGGGGTGGCGGGGTTGGATGCGTCGACGCTGGCGCTGGTTGCGAAGTATCGGGAGTTGCGGGGGAGGTAGGGGTTTGTTTCGCCCCCGCCGCCCTTACCCGTTCCCATCCCCTGGGGGCTGCGCCCCCAGACCCCCCTTTCGCGCTGAACGCGCTCGTCCTCAATCGCCGGACGGGCTGGATGGTGCCGGCCGGGGCTTGGGTATTCAGCCCG